>JAGVUS010000428.1 GCA_019136175.1 Chloroflexota bacterium
CGGCAACAGGCGACCTTCCGCAATCAGCACATCCGGCAGGGAATTCATCGGCAGGGGTGTTTCTTCAACAGGTTTGGGGGTGCAGGCAGTCAACACCAGGGCAAGAACAGTCAAAACGATGACAGGAATGAATAATTTTTTCATGATAAGCTCTCCGTTTATGATGGATTCGATGATTCTTCAACGCCAGTCCCCACCGGACCGTCAAATGGCTTGTCCCAGGGGGTGGAAAGGACACCGCTCAGGAGCAAATCCAGCGGCGGGTGATCGGCAATATGGTCGTAGTAGTAGGGCAATTCAATCCGCCCTTCCCGGCTGATGATAAATGTACCGGACATTTGCATTGCATCCTGTCCTTCCGGCGGAGGTTCCACCTGGTACCCTTTTTTGCCCGCCCGGGAAATCGCCTTCCAGACCTTTGGATTTAAAAATGTCTGGAATAAATTTCCACGTTCCAAGCCATAAGCCTCATACGCCTTCCGCTCCGGGTCCGCCAGGGTCAGCAGACCGGGAGCATATTGCCTGGCAAAAATGGCGGTGGATTCCGGGGTGCCCTGGGTAACCACAGCAATCCCAAGCCCGGCAGCTGCAATTTTTTCACGCCCGGCAACCAGTTCATCCAGCATTTCCTTGCACTGGGTGCAGCCAAAATGCCGCGTGAAAGCCAGCAAAAGAGGGCGCTGTGACCACAGGCTGGAAAGCCTGACCGGATTTCCGGAAATATCCAGCAGTTCCAAATCCGGCGCCATGCGATTGAAACCAAGTTGTTTTTGTTTAGCCATTGTTCTCCTGGATTGATTCCAAATGTGATAACTGAAGTGGATTATACATTCCTTCCAACAAAATTGGTCATCTTGTACAATGTTTGTAGTATTACATTGCTTTCCATACAGGTGGACAACAAGTCATCTACCCTTTTGGAATCACATTTCCAAAAACAGACTAGAATTATGGACAGGGATAACATCTGTACTTTAAAGAAAGGGAACATTCCATGACCTACGACCTGACAGGGAAGACCATCATCATCACCGGAGGAAATTCCGGCATTGGCAAGGCAGCCGCCTTGAAACTGGCACTGGTGGGGGCAACGGTCGTTATGGCTTGCCGCTCGGCAGAGCGCGGTGCGAGGGCACAGGAGGAAATCCGGCAAGCCTCCGGCAATCACCGGGTGGAATGGATGCAGGTGGATATGGCTTCCCAGGCATCCATACGGCAATTTGCCGTGGCGTTCCAGGATCGCCACGCGCGACTGGATGGGTTGATCCACAACGCAGCAAATTTTGACCTGTCCATGAAAAAGCCGGTCCTGACGGAAGATGGCGTGGAGACCATTTTTGCCACCAATCACGTGGGCATATTCCTGCTGACCCACCTGCTTTTGGATTTGCTCAAAGCCAGCGCACCCAGCCGCATCATCACTGTGGCTTCGAAGGGCTTGAATCTTTATCCCAACCTGGATATTGAATTTGACAACCTCAATGGGGAACAGAAATACAGCCCGCAGCATGCTTATTATCATTCCAAGCTTGCCCAGGTGATGTACACCTACGACCTGGCAGAACGTTTGCAAGGTACAGGGGTAACGGTGAACTGCATCCGCGTGACCAATGTAGCCCTGCCGGACGAGCGCCTGGGGAACATTCCCGGCTGGCTGCGCAAGATCTACAGCCTCAAGCGCAGTATGGCAATCACACCGGAAGCACAGGCGGATACTTACCTCTACCTGGCAGCAGACCCGGATGTGGAACATATCACCGGGAAGTATTGGGATGAACACAACCGCCAGGTGGCATCCAGCAAAAAGTCATACCGGCGGGAAACCTGGCAGCAATTGTGGGAGACAACCAGCCGGTTGGCGGGAATTTCCTGATCAATTTTTGAATCTGGTTGTATATATGACAAAAAATATTTGATTTCTCCACCCGGTTATGTTATAAAAGATGACAGGAATGAATTGCATTTCATCAAACCCGGTATGCCGGGATCATAGTCTTGAACCAGGAGGATAAATATGGGTAAAAAATGGGATGGTGCAGAGTTCTTTCGGATGATGGCTGCCAATGAAAAGGCGGTCGGTGCGTTATACCGGCAGGTGGCAACCCAGGCAGCGTTTGGCGGCAAGTTCTTTGAGAATCTTGCTGCGGACGAAGACCGCCACTTCAACATTTACACCGCCTTGCTGCACAAGTTTGAAGGTACCGACACCCTGGTGGTGGATGTCACTGAAGAGCAGGAAGTGTATCTGAAGCTCCTGATCGAAAACAACTGGATGAAGGATGCCGATAAGATGCTCGCGGAAGCAGCAAAACTCAAGGACAAGGATGAAATTTATGCCTTGGCGGAACGCGCTGAGCGTGATGCCGTCCTTTTTGTTGAGGAATTGATCGACCTGTATCCGCAGCTGCAGCCTGAGGAATTCCAGGTGGTGCTCCACGAGGAAAAGAATCACCTCAAGCAGGTGCTCAGCCGCCGGATGGAGAGCAAGTTAACCTCGCTTAAGCTGTAATCTCCAATCAATCCAACACGTGAGGGCTGTCCTGAGATGGGGCAGCCCTCTTCTTAATTCATCATCCAGAAAATGCAAATTCAGATCCTGCACCCAAATTGTGGGAGCAGATCGTACCCCCATGGAAAGAACATCACCGGATTCGGGCTGAAGCTTCCAGAGGGATTGTTAAGCCCTGGATGAACGCCCGAACCGGTTCCGACACCTGCTCTCCATGGGTGTAGGTGACCCCCGGATCATAGACCAGCTCACAGGTTTTGCCATCCGTATACGTAATTTCATAGGTGACCGTGCCGCCACCATCCGGGGAATCATCCGGTTCCACGCGCTGGAGGCGGTCACATTCCACAACCTGCAACTGTCGAAACAATGTTGAAATTTCATCCGCCCCAATTGCAATCACCCAGGTTCCAACATTCACCCGGGTGTCGGGCGTCCTGCCGTTTCGCACCAGGTTCACACCGGTGGATGAAATGGTAATTTCCTCATGCCATTGCAATTCCGGCAGCACAGGACCCGAATCCGCCGTGTACCTGACCTGTTCGATAGTTGGCATGGATACCTCCGTTTCACACCCGGCAAGCAGAGTGCAGACAAAAATCAACAAAACAAGCCGGCAATTCCTGGTCATGGAATCCGTTCCACCCGTTTGCGTTCCCTGCCCTGGATGGTCATGCCAATCAGGCGGGAAACCACCACGGCAACATACCCCACGCCGCAGAACTGTTCCAGCATTGCCAGGACCCGGGCTGGCGGGGAGATTGGCTGTAGGTCCCCCAGCCCCGTGGCGGAAAGATTGGTGAAACTGAGAAACAGAAATTCCACAAATGTCAGTGGTTGCCCGGGATGCCCGCCATTGATAAAACTATCCGGAACCCAAACCTGGCAAGCCTGGTAAAAATAGGCATAGCCCCAGGCAAACAGGGTGAACGTGGCACCGGCAGCAAACAGTTCATCGGTGGTGACGTGCTTATCACTCATCATGTAAACAATCAGGCTGCCCGCAGCAAAGAAATAAAGGATCCCCTCCAGTGCGGATGACCATGCCAACAGGCTGTCATTGACAATCAGTGCGGACAGGAGCGTGAGCACAAACGAGGGAATTGCCAGGAGCCAGGCGAACCAACGGATGGAGGAACTGCGGCTGATCACCCAGACCACCA
>JAGVUS010000371.1 GCA_019136175.1 Chloroflexota bacterium
ACACGCCCTCTCTGCCCCACCCCACCGGCATGGTCATGCTCATCGAAGGCGCGGAAGGCATCAGCAACCCGGCGGAGCTGGAAGAATACTGGCACCGGGGAGTACGCATGATTGGACTGGTTTGGGGAGGGGGACGGCTCTGCGGTGGAACGCGCAACCCCGGAAAATTCACGAGCGAAGGTCTGGCTTTCCTGGATGTCATGGCGGAATATGGCTTTACATTGGATATCAGCCACATGTCGGAGGAATCCGCATTGGAGGCTCTGGATCGATACGAAGGTCCGGTGGCTGCCACCCATGCCAATGCACGTGCCCTTTTGCGAACCGATCCACGTCAACGGCACCTTTCCGATATCGTGATTCGCCAACTCGTTGAACGGGATGGCGTGATGGGAGTCATCCCATTTAACCACTTCTTAAATCCGGATTGGAGCCCATCCGATCCGCGGGAATCCATCCGCCTGGAGCACCTTGCAGCACATATTGACCATGTCTGCCAGCTGGCGGGAAATTCCCATCATGTGGGCATTGGCACTGATTTTGATGGCGGTTTTGGATACCCGGCAGTTCCGTTGGAAATCAACACCATTGCCGATTTACAAAAGCTGGACCCCATCCTGCAGCAGCGCGGTTATTCGCCCGAGGATGTCCAAAATATCCTGGGCGCCAACTGGCTCCGACACCTGGAAAGGACCCTGCCCGCATGAACCCACCCACCGACCCGGCACCCTTCCCATTGCAAAACCGTCAGGATACCACCCCCACCCGTCCATACTCCCGCAGACGCATCCGTTGGGGCTTAAGCATCACCCTGTTTGGGTTTCTTGTTTTCCTGATTGGTGCCCGCCCTGGCTTGTTTGGATTGGACCGCAGCCCGGTGATCGGTTTTGTGCAGATTGCCACCTTCCTGGTAGGACTGGCATTCATTTGCATTGGTGGTTATATCAGCATGATGGCATTATGGAAAAACGAAGAACCGAGCATTGCAGCCGATATTGGTCTGCGGCTGGTTGCCACAGGTTATGTCATCGCCGTATTTACCGGCATGGCAGATGTGTTTGGATTGGGAAGCCACCCGTTGCCGGGTGTGCCATATTTTGGTGCATGGCAAGCCCGCGGCGTGGAATTTGGACAGGCAATCATCGCCATCGGTCTCCTGATGCTGATTCCCTACCACAAATTCAAAAGAAATTTACACCTGCCCGATTGATTGATCCAATGGAATAGTGACTTGACCGTCATACCTGCTTATGATATGATGATTTCAGAGGTAATCAATTATCATGAATGACTCATCGGCATCGAACAATTTGTTCCCTGACGATTCCAACAGAAATGAAAATCAAGATCAACCCTCTCAAACGACAAGAGGGCTGACAGATCTTTGGGAAAATTTGGTCCGCCACGGTTTGGGGGAAGCTGTCCTGCGGATTGGCACAGGGCTTGCCTCATTAGCCCTTGTCCTGCTGGTCGTCTGGGTCATGAGCAGTTTTTATCTCAAGGGTAAAGTCACCATCAATGACAGTGCATCTGTGGCAATTGCAGCCTCCCTGCCAACCGCCACACCCACCATTGCCCCTCCACAGCTTGCCCCGCTGGACACCAGTGCCACAGTGCGCGGCATTACCCGGCTGGCACAGCTTCGCACACTGCTCCCAACCCGCCCCCGCTTTGAAATTACCACCTACGTGGTCCAACAGGGCGACACCATTTTTGGAATTGCAGAGAAATTCAATCTCAATCCAGCAACCATCCTGTGGGGCAACCAGGAAACCCTGGGCGATAACCCCCACTTCCTTTCCCCCGGGCAGGAGTTGAACATCCTCCCCATGGACGGCGTTTTGTACCGGTGGCATAAAGGCGATGGTTTGAACAAGGTCGCTGAAGTCTTTGATGTGGATCCACAAACCATTGTGGACTGGCCAGGCAACAACCTGGACCCGGAAACCATTGGAGATTATGCCCTGCCAAACATTCCGGAAGGAACATTAATCTTCGCACCAGGCGGTACACGTGAGTTTGTTACCTGGTCCGCCCCATTCATCACCCGGGATAATCCCGCCCAGGCACGGATCAGCGGACCCGGATACTGCGGCACCGTTTATACCGGAGCAGTTGGCAACGGAACCTTCATCTGGCCATCCACCGAAACTTGGTTATCTGGCTATGATTGGTCACCGGAGACCAATCACTGGGGAATTGATGTTGCGGGAAGGCTGGGATACCCGATTTATGCAGTGGATAATGGCGTGGTGGTATATTCCGGCTGGAACGACTGGGGATACGGCAATGTGGTTGTCATTGATCATGGCAACGGCTTCCAGTCCCTCTATGCCCACCTCAACACAATTAACACGATCTGCGGACAAAGCGTATATCAGGGCGACATCATTGGCGGAATGGGCAGCACCGGGCGATCCACCGGACCCCACCTGCACTTTGAACTTCGCAGCGGCAGTTCCTTTGTCAATCCCTGGAATTACCTGATGCACTAGGAGCCGAATGACTGCCATCGACCTGCGCCCTTCCCCCATTGCTGGCACCTGGTATGATGGTAATCCAACCCGCCTGGCAAAACAGGTGGATGCATACCTGCAAAAAGCACACCCTCCCGCGCTGGAAGGACATATCCTGGGTGTAATTGCTCCCCATGCCGGGTACATCTATTCTGGTATCACGGCAGGGTTTGCATTTAAACCAGTCCAGGGAATGGATGTGGACCTGGTGGTGATCTTTTCCCCCCTGCACGCTTACCATCCGGCTCCCTTCCTGACGACTGCGCACCAGGGATACCAAACCCCGTTGGGCAGCATCCTGGTTGACCAGGATGTCTTGCGGCGCGTGGACGTGGAACTTTGTAAAATCAGCGGTGTTCGCCTGACGGCTGTCCACAATGATCCTGAGCATTCGCTTGAAATTGAACTTCCATTCCTGCAGCGGACTTTGAATAAGGAATTCAAACTCCTTCCCATCATGGTACGAACTCATGCCCCTGATCTTTTATGCCAGCTTGGGAAAATCATTGCCGGGTTGATTCAAAACAAGAAATATCTCCTGGTGGCAAGCACCGATCTATCTCATTTTAAAACCGAACAGGTTGCCCACCAATACGATTCTGTCATGCTGGAAGCAATCCAACATTTTTCGCCGGAGGAAGCCCTGCAGGCGGAACAAACCGGAACAGGATTTGCCTGTGGTGTTGGGGCAGTTGCCGCCATGCTCTGGACAGCCCGGTTCATGGGTGCAACCTCTGTCCAAATCCTTCATCATTCCACATCCGCTGAAACGACTGGTGATCGCAGTTCCGTGGTAGGGTACGGCGCGGCAGTTGTCTTGAAGCAGGAATGAACCAGGCTGCTCCCTCATACGCGGAAGTTGTTGTCAACCTGCCCCTGCAATCAGGGGCTTTTGATTACCATATCCCGGAGACATTCTCATCTACAATCAAGCCAGGCTGCCTGGTGGAAGTCCCATTCGGCACGCAGCTTGTACAGGGTATTGTTCTGCAATTGGTTGAGGTTGCGCAGGTGCCGGAAACCAAGCCCATCCAGAGCCTGGTGGATCCGCTGCCTGTTCTGACAGGCATGCAAATCAGCCTGGCTCGCCAAATGGCGGAGGAAACATTATCCCCCCTGGCAATGATCCTGGAACTCATGATTCCACCAGG
>JAGVUS010000072.1 GCA_019136175.1 Chloroflexota bacterium
ATCGAGAAACAACAGATTTAATAATCTTTCCTTCTGAATCCAGGGTGATCCTGGCATATGCCGTTGTTTGATGCTGATCAATCATGACTTGTTTTCGAAAAATGAGCAACGTTTTCCCGGTTTTTCCTGTTTTGGCACGAGATCGAAGATTCTTTTCAACCAGGGAATCACCACCCGAATCCACGTGGCACGATTGGAGGATATCCAGTTCGGCTTGTTGAATTCCGGGGAGGTAAGGCTCCACGACGGACTTAATGCCATTGATCACATGATTGGGAACCATTTGCTCTTCTTGTGCGTTGCTTTCAATTGGAACAAGTGATTGATCCGATACAGTTTTCACTTTCTGATGATTCCGGTACCGAATCACTCCCTTGGACGAGCGGTTTACTGTATCCCAGGCTGCCAGTGGATCACCCAACAAGGTAAAGGAGATCAACGTTTTTTGATCCTCACCATCCAGGTAGCCCTGCCTTCTCGTCATCTCCCTTGCCAGATTCATTTTGGCAAGCATCAGCGCTTCGCCACACACATATCCTTCACGAATATATTTCCAGAATAAATTAGCCAGCAAGTCAGCGCCCACTAATGGCAAGCCAATGGAACCATAACTTGTGCAGGTTGATCCAACAACCGCATGAGTCCCAAGAGAAATAAATCTTAAGGCAATGGAATCCCGGTCTGTCTTTCCCTCTACGAAAGCGCCATAACACGCCTCGGAAAAAACAATTTGCGGGTGGCTTCCATTCTTCTTCAAATCATCCGGTCGAAGAGCCACCGGATAATCTGGTCCGGATGAAGTATCATGAACGTCCTTTTGTCCAAACCATTCACCAGTATCCGCCACGCCATGCAGGTTATAGTAACCCAAAGGAGCCTGAATATATTCCTTTGATTTTAATTTTCCTGATTCCGAGGGAGGAGATTGTTGCAAATTCCTTCCTTCACCAATCGGGCGGAAGGCAGCGTGAGAGGGTCGTTTCCAAACAGACGCAGAGTACCCAAAGCTCTTTTGAATGGACGATCTACTGAAGATTTTTCGGATCAGGGACATCCACTCCGTCATGTCATATTTAAAGGATTTTGACCGTTTCGCTTGTTGGGTACGGCTCTCATGGTAGGAAGTGGCAGAACGAATTTGCCCAAGCAAGATGCGGGGATCACTTCCAGCTTCACCGGGTAGCCTTCCAACCATCCATTCAGGAATAAAATAATTGGAATCCAGTGTGGCGTATGGATTATCCGAAAGGACCTCATCATCCAGATCATCAATTGGGTTGGGTAGACGATGGTAAGGAAGAATTCCATCATCTCCAACAAGGAGAACCGACCCAATTCTTTCACCACTCTTTTCCAACTGTTCATCCAGATCTGCCAGGTATAGCTTGATGCTCCATGGGTCACCAGCCTTGACGGGCTCTGCCACGCCTTCAGCATTAACAAATACTTGTTCGTCAGCGTAAACAACCCTGGCTCCCCACCCTTTTCGGGCACGGATCACAGCAGCCAATCCTTGCATGGCATTGTCCAACATCTGGAATGTCTCTTCCCCATACCTCTCCTGCAAACGGGTTTTATTGCTTAGAACAACATAAATTGGAAACCGACCATCAAGACGGGTTATGGAGGGTTGTTTCATCCGTTGTGATATGGCATCCATCTCCTTTCCCACTTCCTGGGTAATTTCTGATGGTGCCTTCTTCCTTCTGGACGCGGAATTTATTGATTTACCGATTGTTTCCTTTCGCTCATCCCCGTTTTGCGAAAGCTCCGGGGGGGTGGACGATACTGAAGAAAGGCTCTCTTCTCCTGGCTGCAACAAATTCCAGCCATACTCACCGGCAATTTCCGCCGGGATTGGCAAATCAAAGAATATCTCTGGATTTCCTGGCCATAAGGGGCGATACGGATGATCTTCTCCCCACCATCTCCTTGCTACCTGACCACCAATATCCAGCGATGCACATCGATGAACCAGTGTAATTGCCTGCTGATCATTCCCTTCAGAAAACAACGATTCGGCTTTAATAAGATTAAATTGAATGCAATCCTGCCAGCGTTCCCTGTACACATTTGCCAGGGTATAGGCAGAGGTGAAATCCTTCTCGCAATAATTTACCCACAGATGTAACAGTGCAACATGAATGGAATGACCATGATTTTCCAATAACTGGTGCACAAGATCCTCTGCATCCGCATAATTGGAATCCTTCGCCAACCCCCGAATTATCGCCATGGTTTTTGCCCATTCAGGAACCTCAGTCACAAAAGGTTGCCCACCCAGCCCCATTATGATTCCCAGGTTGTCAACAATCAAATCCGATCCCATTGCCACGTAGACATCATTTAATCCCATATAAGCCTGAATGTATTCCGGATCGTGGAGGACTACGGATTCAAGAATGGATTTTGCCTGGTGAAATTTTCGTTCAGCCAAAAAGGTCATGCCCAATTCCACCCGAACTTCAAGGTCGCCCGGAAAATTAGCCAGCCAAATCATCGCTGTCTGTCTACCAAACCGGTAAGACTGGTTGCGCCTTGCAGTTGCCAATAACTGGATGACGCCCCGGCGATCTAATTTTCCTGAATAATATTGACCGGCTTTCTTCGCTGACTGGTCTGTCATGAATGCATCTCCTGTGAGTGATAAACCATATTCAGGGCAACAATTGCTGCCAACTGCCGACGGATGGACACATCATCCGGGGAGAGCTGTACTGCTCGCCTTAATAATGCTTCCGCTCCCTGATAATCCTTTGTCTCCCGCAGTGCAATGGCTGCATGGTAGTACGGGCGATAATCATCCGGAGAAATTTTCATCGCCTGCTGATATACCCGAACGGCTTGCATTTGTTGGCGTTGTTCCTGATAGGTTCTGCCAAGCTCCAGGTAGGCATCAATATTTGCAGGTGATTGTCGAATCGCTTCCCCAAAGTGATGCACCGCCTGGTCCAGTTGACCTGTTCCCCGATGAAGCCGCCCAAGAAGCAAATGCATGCTGGGTTGTTCCGGATGAATTTTCAGGGAAGTTGTTGCAGTATGGACAGCCTCATTAACCGTCCCGCATTCAGCCTGAACCTCGGCAAGCAGGTTGAGGATCTCAGCATGTTCTGGAAACCGCTGCATCAACTCTTGCATTACCGGCAGGGCATTTTTGGCTCCTCTGCTTTTCCAAATCAATCTGGCTTGCTGCATTCCCAGGGTTTCAGAAGATACAACCACATCATCCATCTTTTCCAGGATGATCAATGCATCCTGGATCCGTCCCGACCGGTCAAGCACTTCCGTAATAAGAAGGATTGCATCAACATCCACGGGGGATTTTTCCCAGGCTTGCTGGGCATAATGAAGAGCCAGGTCAAATCGCTCCATTTTTAGGCAAATTCTGCCAATTTGCACCAACGATCTTGTGGATCCACCATCAAGTTGGTTGAATTGCTGGGCACACACAAGTGCTTCCTGATACTTTTCCAACTTCAGATATATCAATGCCAGCATTTCATAAATTTCAAACCTGGTTTCATTTTCCATTCTGGCTGAGTCAAGAACCTCAATGGCTGAATTGGTTTCGCCAATCTGAACAAGACTGTACGCCAGGCGCAGGAGGTAATTAATATTGGATGGGCTCAGCTGGACAGCCAACTTCC
>JAGVUS010000168.1 GCA_019136175.1 Chloroflexota bacterium
GGACAGCATAATCCTGGACGGAATGCCTGGTTTCGTGAATCAGTGTACTGCACATCATTTCCGGGTCGCGGAAGAGAGCTTCATCTATACTGATGTAAGGAAGTTCATCAGGCTGGTAAAAACCCCGTTTGGGTCGATAGATGTAGAGATCCGCCAGGATGCCATCATTTAGATCCTTTTTGTAGATCTGGATGGCAGGCACTCCGTAATAGTCGGAAATTTGTTGGTGGATCTGGTTGGCAACATCCATCTTCTCCTGGATACTCAATGTTTTCCAGACCTCTGGATCCAGGCCGGGGATTGCATTAATATTTTGCCAGAGTTGCTCAATTGACATGGCAGCGGCAATCAGCCCGGCTGTCACAAATGAACTGGGGGCTGTGATAACAATCTGGGAAATTTTGTCAGCCCCCCGCTCGTCCATTTGTATCCACTGCTCAATTTCTGCACCAAGGTATTGGCTTAATGTGGTGAGTTGAAGGATGATTCCACCCATCTGTGAGCGGCATGTATTAAGCGAAACGAAGAACGAATCCTTGCTGCCACCCGTCCAGGAGGCATCCAGCTGGGACCGTGCCCGAAGCAGGGAGTCCATGGAATCCTCCATTTCGTTGATGCTGAGCTGCAGTTGGCGGTGGAGCATCTGTACCATTTCAATTTCCATACGCATTAGAGACATATACCATCTCCCTTAACGATATCGACATCACACGCAACCCATTCTTCAATTTTCATTTCCAAGAGCCTGACTTAACTGAATTGTTTGTTGGATAATTTCTATCAGCCAGGAGTGTCTCCTTATCTAAGAAGACAAGCAACCCAACCATGCCGCCGACCGCCCAGAAAGCATTCAACTAAAGCTGCGCCTGCTGCAGAAGGTCCATGGAATGCTCCATGTTCTTGATATTAAGTGGCGGTTGACGATAGAACATCTGGATTCAATTGATATCGATTTGAGTCATTCGCTGATCTTTTAAAAACAAGTTGGAACGATCAATTGGTTTTCTTGTTAACCATCCCCTTCTGGAGTGGGAGTGAATGTGGGCGGGATAATAATAATATAAGTCTTGGTGGGCCGCGGGGGCTTAGTGGGCTGCATAGTGTTGGTGGGTTGCACAGTGTTGGTGGGTTGCACAGTGTTGGTGGGTGTGGGGGGCGGAATAGTGGGGCTTGCCAGCGTGGGAATGGGCTGTGTGGCGGTTCCTGTGGGCGTTTGGGATGGACGGACACCGGGCTTTGGCGTGCTGGTTGCGGTTTGTTCTCCTGCTTCAAATGGGCGGGTTGGGCTTGCGGTTACAGTAGGCGGAAGCATGGGGGTGGCAGTCAACAGGGTGCTTGTTGGTTCAGCAAGCATCAATCCGGGAATCTTAAAATCCTGGTACATGGCAGAATCAATCTGATTCAGGACCTCCGTTGTACCGGCAGCATCAATTTTTCCGGACTGCATGGAGGTCAACACCCGAAAGGTATCTCCCGCCTGGATCTGGCAGTTCTTTTCAAAGCAGTCCACAATGAGGATCTGGCTGTCCGCGTGAAAGATGACTCCCATCTTGCCATAGTCATTGATCGCTTTTCCCATTATTGTTTCCACAGTGACCCGGATTTGTTTATCGGTCCCCGGTGCTTTCAATACCAGAACCGTGCCCCGGTGCAGATGAAGCACGGTTTCATCCTGGTTTTGCGCCAGGTCTGCGCCGCGAATCAACTGGATGATGGTGGGGTTTTCAGTGGTTCCATACAAGTACAGGAGATAATTTCCCGGCAAGTTGATGGAAACCAGACCCTGGTCGGCTTTCAGCGTAGCCTGGGTGTTAAAGAAAATACTGCTCCCACTTTCAAGATAGGCATTGGTGGATTGATCCAATATTTTTCCATCCACAAGATAAGCAGAACCGGGGTTTGGGGTAGGTAGAGGGGTATTATCACCACCACGGTCAATCAGCCACCAAACCGAACCCGTAAACACCAGGCAGATTGCCAGGCTGAGGATGATGGCAGCCGGGGTGCTGATTTGCAGCCGGGGAAGCAGGTTGCGCAATCCTCGTTTTCTTCCCGGAAATTCCACAATGACAGCGGTCACGTTATCATCGGCGTTTCTGCCAATTGCCAAATCCACCAGTGTTTTGGCGGCTTGCTCTGCAGTTCCACCCTCGGCAACCTCCAGAATTTCGCGGTTCTCCACAAAGTTCCCCGGACCATCCCGGCGACTTTTTATCAAACCATCTGAACATACCAGGATGATGTCGTTAGGCGTTAGCGCAAGACCTTGCTGGTTAAGTGCCTCCTCGCTGGATTCAGTGCCGCCTTTCAGGTATAACCCCAAATCCACCCGAACCCGTGGTTCGTGCCCAACAGACCGGGCAAGCAAGCCTGCATTGGGGTGACTATTGGCTTCCGCCTGGCTCAACGTCCCTTCCCGAATACGTTCGTTTGCCCACGTGTGATCGTATGTAATTTGTTGTACCTTATGATCCCGGATGAGATAAATTCTGCTGTCGCCAACGTTGGCAATATATAATCGGTTATCGTAGATTACTGCAAATGCCACAGTTGAGGACATATCCTGCTTACTGCTCAGCGTCTGTCCTTCATCAAAAACCCGGCGATTGGCTTCCCCGATTGCTTTTCCCATCATTTGCAGGATATCATTCCCGGTGTATAACTTGCAATACTCCACAATTGTATCCACTGTAAGTTGGGAAGCCCTCTGCCCAAGGTTTCCCCCCCCCACCCCATCCGCAACAATTGCCAGCGTAATCTTAAGCCGGCTGGCAGTTTGAATGTTTCCATAAAAATGACGATCTTCATATTCGCGGATTTTTGTTGCAGTACCAATATGTCAATATCCAAATCCAATCGGGTTGTTGCCCGAATTGATCTTGTTGGCAGAATAATTCTTTTCGGATACTGCTGTGGTCTTGATGGGTACTTGGGGCATGATCATTACCTCTTTCAGTATATGGGATAAGCCAAAAACCAGGGTTTACGAATCTGCTTTAACTGCAACCTCTCCGCTGCCATAGGGTTTCAGGTAGTTTAAAATTTCCAGGATATCGGGACGATCGGCAGGGTTTTTCGCCAGGCAACCATTCAGGATGAAACCCTCCAGATCTTCCGGTATTTTGGGAGACTTTTTACGGATTAGTTCAGGATGGTCGTTTAATATTTGCGAGGTTAACGTCCGGGAATTATGAGAATTGAATGGGGGTTGTTTGGTCATGGCAAAATACAGGAGAATCCCAATTGCCCAGACCTCTGCTTTTGTAGGGTCAATCGTGGAAGCTGTTTCCGGAGCATTCAGGCCGCGGGCAACCCGGATTCGTTCAGGTGACATCACATATAAGGTCCCGGCTTCTTCCCGGTAATTTTTTGTACCTGCTGCAGTTCCGAAATCAATCAGCACAGGATCAAACGGTTTGCCTTTTCGCACAGGTGAACGGAACAATACGTTTTCTGGTTTCAGGTCGTTGTGGGCAATACGTTTGATATTATAAAGGTGATACAGCCCCAGGCATACATTCCCCACAATGTTGGTGGCTTCTGGGACAGTTAACGGCCCATATTTTTTGACATGGGCTGTCATTGTCCCACCAGATAAGTGTTCCATGACAAAATACCAGGGTTCTCCCGGTATTTC
>JAGVUS010000036.1 GCA_019136175.1 Chloroflexota bacterium
GGATCAACAAGAAACTGGTCGTTCCAGTCGCCATTCATGATCTCGCCACCCGCCTGTTCAATCACCCTGGCGATATTGGGATCCAGAAGCCCCAAATCGCAATTCACTTTTGCAGCTGATGCCTTGATGGCAGCCATGGACCAGATAAAAGCACGCCAGGGCTTGAGATGGGAAACGGGAAAATTGATCACAGCCCGCATGGTTTGGGCGCCGTAGTAGGCTTCTCCAGGGACAGCAATCTCTCCCAGGGAATCACGTTCCAATCGTGTCTCATTTGCAGACATGGGATAATACCTCCTGATCCAGGCTGGGGTTGGAAAAGATCATGGAATTCAAAAGAGAGGAAGCCATCCGGACTTCCTCTCTTTTGATCTTCGTAAAAATTAGTTGTTGGCGTTGTAACCAGGACCCTCTGCAAAGAACGCCTTATTGGTTTCAATCGCAGGGGTCAGATCCACAACCTCACCCGCCTCCAGCACGCGGGTTGCTTCCAGATGGACTGCTTCTCCATCGTGGTTGTGACCATCATATACTGTGTCGTATCCGGCAGTTCCCACAGGCTCGGAGAGATATTCGCCGCCTTTGGCTGTGTAGGCGGAAGGAACCTCATCTTCCGGGAAGATGGCTTCCCATGGGCATTCAGAGACACAGGCGCCACAGTCAATACAGGTATCTGCATCGATGTAGTACCAGGGCCATTCATCCACTGGTTTGCCAGGAACAATGCATTCCACCGGGCAGACTGTGGCACAGCCGCCATCCCGCAGGCATAAACTGGTGATTACGTGAGCCATTTCTTGTTCTCCTTTTGTTTGTTAATGGTATGGTATCAGGAATGATATTTTTGTTCAGCTTTTGACCAATCGACCAGGTTCCACCAATTGGTCAGATATTCAGCCCGACGATTTTGATATTTGAGATAGTATGCATGTTCCCAAACATCACAGGTAAAGATGGGGTGAAAACCGGATGAAAGCGGGCATTCCTGGTTACCCGTGGAATGAATCAGGAGGGTTCCATCCGCCTTTTTACTCAACCAGGCATATCCACTGCCAAACCGGGTGAGACCAGCCTTTTCAAATTCTGCTTTAAAAGTTGCAAAATCTCCCCAAGTTGCCAGGATGGCTTTTCTCAATTCCCCTAAGGGCTCACCACCTGCATTGGGTCCCATTGATTCCCAGTAGATCATATGATTATAAACACCACCGCCGTTGTTGATTACTGGCGTGCGGACATCTTCGGGGAGTTTTGCCAAATCGGATAAAATTTCCGCCAGGGTTTTTTCAAAAAATTCCGGATATTTTTCCAGGGCTTTATTGGTATTTGCCAGGTATGTGGCATGATGCTTGGTATAATGGATTTCCACCGTTCGGGTGTCTATCCATGGCTCCAATGCATCAAATGCATATGGTAATTGAGGCAGTTCAAAAGGCATCAGGTGTCCCTCCGTATGGAAATGATGAATTTGGTGGAAATTGTAGACAAAATAATTCTAGCGACCTTAGGTGGATTTGTCAAGAAAACCCTTCTTTGATTTGGCAGGCAGACTTTGAACCCATCCCCACGTCATCCAGCACAAAAATCAGCCTCCGTGGTTTTATTGATTGGCATCCTGGCGGTGTCAACGGCGTCCCTTTTTATTCGGTTTGCTCAGCAGGATGCCCCATCCATAGTTATTGCTGCATACCGTCTAACACTTGCAACAGTGTTCCTGCTTCCTTTTGCCCTGCCTAGGTTTAGTGGTGAAGTCATTCGTGCCCTCAAGAAGAAGGATGTTTTCCTGATTATTCTGAGCGGCACTTTCCTGGCAATCCATTTTGCATCCTGGATTACGTCACTGGAACATACCACAGTCGCCAGTTCCGTTGTTCTGGTAACCACCACCCCACTATGGGTGGCAATGTTCTCGGGGTTCATTTTGAAAGAGTCCATTCCAAAATGGACCTGGCTTGGATTGGGGCTGGCGATGATTGGTGGGATTGTGGTTGGTCTTAGCTCCCAATGTGGATTTTGGGATGGGGGTTTTCAATGCCAGGATCTTGGTGGATTTTTTTCAAGCAAGAACCTTTTGGGTAATTTTCTCGCGCTCCTGGGGGCATGGATGGCAGCAGGATATTTAATATCCGGACGGAAGGTTCGTCCTAGGTTTCCCCTTCAAGTTTATGTCTTCCTGATATATGGAGTTGCATCCATCCTTTTGCTGGCAATGGTTGGTTTTCGAGGTTACTCCTTAACAGGGTATGCTCCCCAGACATATGTATGGTTTGTACTCCTGGCAATAATCCCCCAATTAATCGGTCATACAGTATTGAACTGGGCATTGGGATATCTACCGGCTACTTTTGTTTCGGTTGCCTTGCTGGGGGAACCTGTTGGAACGGTAATTCTTTCCTACCTTTTTCTCCGAGAGGCTCCTACATTTTTGGAACTGGCGGGTGGGATACTGATTTTGACAGGCATTTATATTTCTTCCCGCATGGATGCAGGGAAAATGGAGTAAAACCAAACAGCGCGCCTGGTACAACACTTAAGGCGCGCTGTTTCCTATACCATATTGAGATTACTTATGATGCTGTCCTGTATCTGTATGATGAATGGAACGGCTGTACAGGGTATTCATTTCTGCAATTCGACCCATTAAACCCTGAGACAGGATTCCTGGCTGCATCCGCCATGTCCAGTTCCCGGAAGGGCGACCGGGAAAATTCATCCGCGCATCGGTTCCCAGGGATAGAAAATCCTGCAAGGGGGCAAGCGTAAAGATGGCAACAGATGACCAGATTGCGCGGACAAAATCCCAAGCAATATCATCCCCGGACCGGGCAAGGTATCTCCGACAAAAATCTTTTTCCGCATCAGGAGCAGATTGATACCATCCAACAGCTGTGTCGTTATCGTGTGTACCAGTATAAGCAACACAGTTCACCGGATAGTTATGGGGCAGGAAGGGATCGTATGAATCGGTGCTGAAACCAAATTGTAGGATTTTCATTCCGGGCAAATGGAAGCGATCACGGAGCTTGATGACATCGGGTGTGATTTCGCCCAGGTCTTCAGCGATAATCGGCAGGCTGCCCAACTCGTGATCCAATACTTTGAAGAAGTCTACCCGCGGACCTGGCACCCATTTTCCCACTTCTGCGGTTGGCATTCCATAAGGTACTTCCCAATATCCGGCAAAGCCCCGGAAGTGATCCAGCCGGATGATATCCACCAGCTTGAGTATGGCACGGATTCGTTCCAACCACCAGGAATATCCTGTTTGGCGATGTACATCCCAGCGGTAGAGTGGATTGCCCCATAATTGCCCGGTGGGTGAAAAATAGTCCGGTGGAACCCCTGCAACCACTGAAGGAATTCCATCTTCATCCATGAAGAATAATTCCCGATGCGACCATGCATCGGCACTGTCATAGGAAACAAAAATGGGAATATCACCGATGATCTGGATACCCTGTTTGGCGGCATACAAATGAACATCCATCCATTGTCGGAAGAAGAAGAACTGGCGGAATATGTGACGGTCAAGATCCTCAGCATGCTCTTTTTGAAAAGCTTTCAGCGCTTTTTGATCCCGGTTGCGGAGGGGCTGTGCCCATTCACTCCAGGAGCGACCGCCTTCGGATTCTTT
>JAGVUS010000304.1 GCA_019136175.1 Chloroflexota bacterium
GGGCATATTGGTTTGTGGGACATCCATCCCCGGAATTTGTTTCGAATTACATGGAAAAATCAAGCCCAGATCAAAGGCGGTGGGTTTAGCGGGGTGAACTACGTGGAACTCCCCCCGGAATTGACCGGTGTTCCTGCTCGAATTGTGGCGCTGGTGGGGAAATGGTTCCCAACCGGGGCTCATAAAGTTGGAGCGGCTTTTGGATGCCTGGTGCCCAGGTTGATTACCGGGCAATTTGATCCCACAATTCAAAAAGCAGTCTGGCCGTCCACCGGGAATTATTGCCGGGGCGGAGCATATGACTCGGCATTGCTGGCTTGCGAATCGATTGCCATTCTCCCGGAGGGGATGAGCTGGGAACGATTTGATTGGCTCTCACGGGTGGCAGGGGAAGTCATTGCCACACCAGGCAGCGAGTCCAATGTAAAGGAAATCTTTGATAAATGCTGGGAATTGCGCCGGTCTGGTCAGGATTTGGTGATCTTCAATCAATTTGATGAATTTGGAAATTATCTTTGGCATTACTCGGTGACGGGCAGGGCAATGGAGGAAGCATTGCAGATGGTCATGCGACCCGGGGATGAGTACCGCGGGGTGGTATTGACGACTGGCTCTGCCGGAACCATTGCCACCGGTGATTATTTGAAAAGCATCTTCCCGACCAGCAAAATTGTCGCCAGTGAAGCTCTGCAATGCCCCACTTTACTCCGAAATGGTTATGGGGCACACCGCATTGAAGGGATTGGTGACAAGCATGTTCCATGGATTCACAATGTACGGAACACGGACATGGTTGTGGCAATTGATGATAATGCCGTCGTTGCAGTAGCCCGGCTCTTTAATGAAGCTGCTGGTCGCTCCTATTTGATCCGTAAAGGCATCCCGGAAGCCACGGTCAACCAACTGGATTTGCTGGGCTTTTCGGGAATTGCCAACCTGTTGTCAGCAATCAAGTTTGCGAAATATTATGAACTGGGTGACCAGGATGTGGTTTTGACGGTGCTGACGGACTCGATGGAGTTGTATGGCAGCCGGATCAAGGAGATGCACGAGGAGTACGGCACATATACTGAATATGATGCTGCAGAACATTATGCCAGGTACCTCCACGGAGTGACGACAGACGCCACTTTGGAACTGACTTACAATGAGCGCAGGCGGGTGCATGACCTTAAATATTACACCTGGGTGGAGCAGCAGGGAAAGACCTATGAGGAAATCCTTGCCCAATGGTATGAGAAAGACTACTGGGCAGAGCTGCCTGCACAAATTCCTGAGATTGATGCCCTGATTAATGAATTCAACGCAAAAACAGGATTGATTGACAGGTATGGTTCCTGATTCTCCATGACAGCGTATCCTACGTCCACAGCACTCATTCTTGTAGGGGTGATGCCATCTCCGCATGATATGGAAATTGCCCGTGTCCTGGGATGGTATCGAATCCCATTGCGGTTTGCCCCCAAGGTTGTGGCGGTGGATTACCTGGCATTTTACCAGACCGGCGCATTTGGCGAGAACCACCGTTGGCGGATTGAAGCCATTGCCCCTGTCCGGGGACATGAATTAACCACCCGCAGGGAATTAATCCGGTCTGAATCAGATCATCCCCGTGCCCATGAGGAATACTATAAGATCATCCTGGGTCCGTTGCAAACCCTTGCCCACCCCATTGTGGCTGGCGGATGGAAGCGGGTTACATTCTTGTACACAACAGGAGATTTGCTAAAATCTGCAGCAACTGTGGATGATCTGGTGGTGCGTTCCGAGGAACGTGCAATCTTATGGCGGTCCTTACGGGAGCGGGCACAGCAGGCAGGGCAGTACCAGGCAGATGATCTGCCCGCATCCGACCTGGATCCATTGCTGCTGGCAATGCTGGGAGATTTGAATCTATTTTCCGAATCTTCTTTCGAATATGAGGATGGATCCTCATGAATAAATTATTGATTCGATCTGGAACTGTAATTACCAGCCAATCCATGGTGCAGGCAGATATTTATGTGGAAGATGGCAAAATCCGCGGGATCGGTCAGGATTTATCCATTGTTGAAGATGCCCAGGTGGTGGATGCTGCGGGGATGTATGTGATGCCGGGAGGAGTGGACGTTCACGTTCACCTGGATTTGCCCATGTTTGGCACAGTCTCCTCGGATGATCACTATACAGGCATGAAGGCTGCTGCCATGGGGGGAACCACCACCGTGATTGATTTTGTGCCCCAGGACCAATCCCCATTACTGGCAAACCTGGAAGCCTGGCATGCCAGGGCGGACTCCAAGGCAGCTGTCGATTATGGGTTTCATATGAACATTTCCAAACTGGACGCCCAGGTGGAGGCGGATCTTCCCCTGCTGGTGCAGGAGGGAGTGACAAGCATCAAGGTATTCACGGCGTATAATAATCGCCTGCGGCTTGCCGACGGGGATATCTTCCGCTTAATGCGCATAGCCAGTAAATATCAAATGTTAACCATGCTGCATGCTGAAAATGGAGATATCATTGACCTTCTTGTGGCAGAGGCATTGCAGGCAGGGCATACCGAACCCATCTGGCATGCCCGTACAAGACCTGCCTGGGGTGCGGTAGAAGCTGCGCTGCGGGGGGCTGCATTTGCTGCCCAGTCTGGTGCTCCTCTTTACCTTGTTCATATGAATACAGCAGGCGAAGTGGATATGCTGCAGTATGCCCGCTCCTGTGGTGTGCCAATGATGGGGGAAACCTGCCCACAATATCTTTTCTTTACCGAAACAGAATTAATGCGGGAGGATGGGGCAAAATGGATCTGTTCGCCTCCTGTCAGGACTGAATTTGATCAAATCCGGTTATGGCAGGGGTTGGCAGACGGTATCATTCAAGCGGTTTCCACAGATCATTGCCCTTTCTTCTTTGATGGCACAAAAGAAGTAATTTATGAAGGCACGCCCATCAAAATCCCGGGGAAGGAATTAGGCAGGCAGGATTTCACCCGGATTCCGAATGGCTTGCCTGGTGTTGGTGACCGGCTTCCTGTCATGTGGACGGAGGGGGTTGGCAACAACAGGCTGACCCCACAACAGTTTGTTAATCTTCACAGCACCCAACCTGCCCGAATCTTTGGTTTATATCCCCGCAAGGGAGCCTTGATCCCTGGTTCCGATGCGGATATTGTCATTTGGGATCCAAAAGCCCGGGTAAAATATGGCGTTTCCGTTGCCGGTCACCGAACTGACTATAATTTATACGAGGGTTGGAATTTGTGTGGATTTCCCCGAATGGTATTTCTACGGGGAAAAAAGATTTATCAGGATGGGACCTGGTTTGGAAAGCCAGGGATTGGCACCTATTTAAAACGCAGCTCCGGGGAAATCCTTTAAGGATTGGCGCGATGCTGGTAATTGCCGCCCCCATTTTTATTTTATTGATAAGTATCGCTGCATATTTGTTTTATCGCGCCAGGAATAATCTGGGTATGGCTTGGGCAATGGATGTCATTGCATCCATCCTTGCATTTGGATTGATAATCTTTCTGCGGTTTCGCCTTCCCACAGAATTGGTTGTGAAAGATTGGCAGGGTTTTACCGGACATGCCGCAAATATCCTGCGATTCCAGGCGGATTATACTTCCTGGCCTTTTGCAATGATGTTAATGGCAGTAACCCTGGCATTTATCCTGACCGCGCCGGCACGCTTGGGGCAATTGAGCAACCCAGTCATCTGGACAAGAACCCTGGTTATGGTCAGTTTTGGACTGTTTGCGGTGTTTGCCCAAAGTCCACTGGCGGTTGTCCTGGCGTGGGCTGGATTGGATGTTGTGGAGTTTGTCCTTTTGCAAAGTTCATTGGAATCGGAAAGGCTCCGCTCCCAGGTGGTTTTATCATTTGGCATCCGGGTGGGCGGGACGATTGCATTGGTCAGTGCCATGGTGATCAGCCAGGCTTCCGGACTTCCGCTGGAATTCGAGTCCATCCAACCCAATGCAAGCCTTCTGGTTTTGCTCGGTATTGGGCTCCGGTTGGGCATCCTGCCGTTAAACCTGCCGTTCACGGATGAAATGGTTCTGCGGCGGGGATTTGGAACTGTTTTGAGGATTATCCAGGCTTCAACCTGCCTGGTTGTGCTGGCACGCCTCCCTGAGCAACTATTTCCCCCCGTTTGGACATCCATTCTCCTTTCGATTACATTCCTTGCAATGATCTATGCTGCATCCATGTGGCTTGTCTCTTCTGACGAACTGAAGGGACGCCCTTTTTTTATGATAGTGGTGGGAGGGTTTGGGATTACCTGTGTCCTGTTGGGACATCCAGCTTTTGTTGGGATATGGACAACAGCCCTCCTGATAAGTGGCGGGGTTCTTTTTCTATCCTCGGCAAGGGGGATCATCTGGCTGGTTTTGATTGGGATGGCAATGGTGGGAATGACTGGGTTGCCTTATACACCTGCTGCACCTGCCTGGTTGGGTTTAATTCCTGCAGGTTTTAACCTGACGGCTATTTCTTCCATTATTGTTCTGATTCTGCTTGTGCTTGGGTATTTTAAACACGCATTGCGGAAACGGGACGAGGTGCCTGCTTCAGATCCTGTTGCGCGCACGCTATATCCTTTGGGGCTTGCCCTGTTGATTGTCATCCAGTGGGGCTTGGGGATTTTCGGTGGACCAGGTTACTGGGGAGTGGGGGTTTGGTGGGCTTCGGTAGCAGTTTCATTTGCCTGCCTTGTGGTGGGGGGAGTATGGTTCTTTTTGGGGAAGAATGGGCGTGTTCTGCAACCGAATTCCTGGATTGTGATGGTGGGCGGGAGAGTGGGATTAATTCTGTCATCCATCTTAAGCCTTGGGTGGATTTTTGTGGTTTTGAAGTGGTTTTATGCTCTCTTTTCCCGTTTTGTTCAGTTCCTGACAGAAGTGCTGGAGGGCGATGGGGGTGTCTTGTGGGTCCTGGTTTTGCTGGCTCTCCTGGTTACATTGATACAGGGGAGTGTGCTGCCATGAGTGAATGGCTTTATATCATCCCCGTTGTTATCCTGATTGGAACGACTATCATTTTGCAAATCAGTTGGAATTGGCGGTGGAGCTTGATTGCACTGGCAATTCAGTACCTGGCTGTTTTCTGGTTGATCAGCTCAGTCTGGAATATTGGACTGGCTGCCGTAAAGTTAATTGTTGGGCTGACGGCGGTTGCCTTGTTGGGAGTTTTGTTCCCGGATACCCACCATGATATTGATGAATTTCGGGTTGGTTCCCCCCGCGCATTTCAACTGGTTTCTGCAGGACTGGTCATCAGCCTGGCAATTGTTTTATCGGTATCGCTTGGAGATTGGTTTCCACCGGCAATCCCCCTGCGTCTGGGTGGGCTCATCCTGATCGCCATGGGCTTGATCCAGGTGGGGATTACCACACAACCCATTCGAATTATCCTGGGATTGTTGACAATTCTTTCCGGTTTTGAAGTGATATACGCAGCAATGGTGAATTCGGTCCTGGTGACAGGATTACTGGCAATGGTGACTGTGGGCATGGCAATGGTTGGGGCGTATCTTTCCGCACGATTTATTCGGGAGGATGAGGAATGAGCGCTCCCTGGTTCTGGATCATCCTGCCGATGGTTTTTGCAGGGATTCTCTGGTTATTGCGCAATAACAGCAAAATAACGGGGATCGTTTCCATGGTGCTGCAAGCCATCCTGGCTGGTCTGGCTGCCCTGATGCCAATTGGCATCAGCACCCGGATTGGACCCATCCCGGTGGAAATTGCATCCACGTTATCCATTCTGGGGAGACGCCTGGTGTTGGAGAATGCAGATCGGTCGTATCTTGCATTCCTTTTTGCGGTTGGTGCCCTTTGGGCATTGATTACAATGATCATAAAACCTCATCGCTCGGTGGTTCCTTTACAGATGGTAATCATTTCATTGCTGGTGGCAGCCCGTGCTGTGGAGCCTTTCCTGTTTGGGGCGGTTCTGGTTGAGATTGCGGTACTGGTCAGTATTCCGATGCTGGTTCCCCCGGGGACGAGACCCGGGCGGGGTGTTCTGCGGTATCTTATTTTTCAGACACTCGCCTTGCCAGTGATCCTGTTGGCTGGTTGGGCGTTTAATATTGTGCAGATCTATCCTGAGAATCAGGCTGCGCTTGCCCGGGCTTCAATTTTTCTTGGCTTGGGATTTGCATTCTGGCTGGGCGTTTTTCCATTTTACACCTGGATCCCCATGCTATCGGAGGAAAGCCATCCAGTTGTGAACGGTTTTATTCTGAGTTTCTTGCCATTCATTTTCCTGATGCTTGGCTTGGATTTTTTGAACGGTTTTGTCTGGCTGCGACAGGGGACTTACCTGGTCAGTGTCTTGCAGGTAACCGGAGTTCTTATGATTGTGACAGGAGGAATATGGGCTGCTTTTCAGCAGACATTGGTTCGAATGGCTGCCTATGCTTTGATTCTTGATACCGGTTTTTTACTGCTAGCCCTCAGTCTGCAAAACCAGGTGGGTATGGAGACGTTTGCAGCCAACTGGATACCCAGGCAGCTATCCTTAATATTGCTGGCTTATGGTTTCTCAACCTTGCAACAGCATGGATACTCCCTTTCCGTGGCAGGCGTGAAGGGAAGTGGTGTAAAATATCCCATCCTGACCGCTGCCATTGCCCTGGCATTTCTATCCTTTACCGGGCTTCCGTTAACTGGCACTTTTGCCATTCGTGAGCCAATCCTCGGAGAGCTTTCAAGGCAATCCATCGTGATGACAGTTTGGGCATTGGTGGGAGTAGCTGGATTATTGGTTGGTTTACTACGCGTCTTGTTTGCATTTTTTGCTTTTTCAGGTCGGGATTGGCGTTCCGGTGAAAACTGGTATGAGGGTCTGATTTTCATTGCAGGAATGGTCTTGCTTCTTGGGGCAGGTCTTTTCCCGGCGGAATTTTTTAAGGGAATCCTGAATATGTTGGAAAGTTTCCCGAATTTGCCTTAGAATAAATCCAGGAATTAAAATTGGAGGCAGCATGGAATTGGAACAGGTAATCCAGCGATTGGAATGGCTGGAGGAAGAACGAAGAAAAGACAAACTGGCAATTTCCACTTACCAGGAACGAATTGCAGCGTTGGAGGGAAATATCCCCACCATGATGCAGCAAATCCGGGAATTATCCACTGAACTTGCACGGGTATCCGCTACGTTGGGACGCCTGGATCAACTGGAATCCACGATTGCGCAGGTACGGGTGGAATTTGGACGCTCCCTGGAGGCTACTGAACGCCAGCGGGCGGAACGGGAAAGAGAACAGGAGCGGGTTCGCCAGGGGGATGTGGACGTATTCAACAAGGCAATAGCCGATGTGCGAAAAGGCTTGGAGCCGATTGCCGAATTGAAGAGAGGTCTGCAATCCCGCCAGGAAGAAGATTTCCGGCTGGCTCGTTTGATTGAAGAACTGGAACAAAAAGTTCTCCTGACAAAACGATCAGATGATGATTACAAGCACGCCCAAAAATTACTGGAAGACAGTCAGCGCCAGGATGCCAAACGGTTGACGGATTTGCAAGGAGAGGTGGCTGCACTGCGGAAACGTCAGGAAGAACAGCGTGGAAAGGTGGACATCAATACAGATTCCATTCGAAAACTGGAAACCCGCCTGGGAGAAATTCAAACAAATGAGACGGAACGCCGCCAATCACAGCTGGCATTTTTTGAAAAACAAACCATGGTCAATGTTGAAAGAGATCGGATCTGGAAGGATTGGCAAACCCGGTTTGATGAAATTGCCGGAGTTTCGACAAATATCGATACACAGCTCCAGGCGTTGGACAATCTTCAAAGAACAGTAAAACGCGCCCAGGAGGATTTTGAAGAAATCACCCAGCGGTTTGAACGGCGAATTAATGAAATTACCGAAATGCAGCGGCTTATGGAAGACCGTTTCCGCCAGGAATGGGTGGGTTTCCGCGCCGATGATCAAAAAAGGTGGACAAATTATGCTCTCTCCCAGGAGGAGCAACAACGTGAGGTCAACCGGCAATATCAACAATTGACGGAAAGAATGGCTCCCCTGGAGGAAATGGTCCATGACATCCAGGACTATGTTCAGCAAATTAATGAGGAAACGGGAAAACGCCTGCAGGCGATTTTAACTGCAGCCCGTCAATTGCTGGATCAATATGATCAAACACTGGGGAAACGGCAGTAAAGTCCATGCCAATTCCTATTGATGCCAGAATCATCCATGCAGGGGGGATTTTATGCGCGTAATTGGAACCGCTGGTCATGTTGATCATGGAAAATCCACCCTGGTTTCTGCACTCACGGGCACGCACCCGGATCGATTGAAGGAGGAGCAGGAGCGGGAGATGACCATTGAACTGGGCTTTTCCTGGCTTGTTTTGCCAAATGGGGAGGAAATCGGGATTGTGGATGTGCCGGGACATCGCGATTTCATTGAAAATATGCTTGCCGGGGTTGGTGGAATTGATGCTGTTATGTTCGTGGTGGCAGCCGATGAAGGTGTGATGCCCCAAACCCGTGAACATCTGGCTATCCTGGACCTGTTGCAGGTGCAGGCTGGCGTGATTGTCCTGACAAAAGTGGATCTGATTGATGACCCGGAGTGGCTTGACCTGGTTGAACTGGATGTTCACCAGGCTGTTCGGGGTACCATTTTGGAGAATTCCACCTGTGTTCGGGTTTCTGCCAAAACAGGCAAAGGGATTGATTCATTAAAGCAGGCACTCATCTCCTGCCTGGAGGGGCAGCCAGCCCGTCCCGATCTGGGTCGCCCGCGGCTGGCTGTGGATCGGGTTTTTACCATGTCTGGATTTGGGACAGTTGTTACAGGCACGCTGCTGGACGGCTCGTTTCATACGGGCGATGAAGTGGAAATTCTGCCTTCGGGTATCAAAGCACGCATCCGAACCCTGCAAACCCACAAAAAGAAACAAACCCTGGCAGTACCGGGCAGCCGGACAGCCATCAACCTGAGCGGTGTGGATGTTGACCAGATTCAACGCGGCGATGTGATTGCTTCTCCTGGAAAATACCAGCCAACCCAGAGGCTGGATGTTCACTTTCGATTGTTGAAGGATGCAAGCGCTCCACTACTTCATAGCAGTGAAGTGAAATTCTTTTTGGGGGCTTCCGAAGTGGTGGGAAGGGTGCGTCTTTTGGGTCAGGACATGCTGCTTCCGGGAAGCACCGGATGGCTGCAATTGGAGTTACGGGATCCCGTGATTGCTGTGCGGGGAGATCGATACATATTGCGCCGTCCTTCACCTGGTGAAACCCTTGGGGGTGGTACGGTTGTGGATCCCCAGCCAGCGCGCCGTCACAAACGGTTTGACCCGGCAGTTCTGGATCATCTCAAAATGCTGGAAGAAGGTGCTCCCTCAGACGTTTTTTTCCGGGCTGCATTTGCTCTTTCCATCGCTCCTTATTCTGAAATCACTGCCCGTTCCCGCCTTTCCACCGACCTGGCACACCAGGCAGCCCTGGAATTAATTGACTCGGGACAGCTTCTGCGACTTGATAACGGCAGCGGACCCCTGCAGCCGGATGTCCTGTTAATTACCCTGCCGCAGTGGGAGCAGTTAACCCGCCAGGCTGTGGGTGAGCTTTCCCAGTATCATCGATCCTATCCGCTGCGGCAGGGGATGCCCCGTGAAGCTCTGAAAAGCCGATTAAAACTTCAACCCCGTCCGTTTCAGTTTCTTTTGCGGTTATGGAGCCAGAAAAATCTGGTTGTTGAACAAGGTGCTCTTGTGGCACAATCTGGATTTACTGTGGTGTTCACTCCGCAGCAGCAAAACCAGGTGAAGCAATTGCTGGCTCGTTTCAGCCAGTCGCCATTTTCTCCACCCACTGTGAAAGAATGCCAGGCTGAACTTGGGGAAGAATTATTTGCTGCCCTGATGGATCAGCAGATATTTGTCCTGGTTCACCCGGAAATTATTTTTCTGAAAAAAGATTATGAAGCCCTTCGATCCTGGGTTGAGGGACATTTTCAGCAGCAGGAGACCCTTACTGTAGCAGAATTTCGAGACCGGTTTAACACCAGCCGCAGGTATGCCCTGGCATTCCTGGAACACCTGGATGGAATTGGTATCACCAGGAGGGATGGAGATTTTCGTAAATTAAACAGGCGATAATCCCCCAATATTGTTGACAGACTCGGTGTCACCGGATATAATATCGGCTTGCGCAGCCCCGGCATACTGGCGGGGGCGTTCGTATGTAACCCCAACTTCCCCACAGCGCGGCGCAAATGGGCGCGGTGACTGCGGTGAAGTGAAGATTGGAGCAAAGGAAAGATGAAGTACGCAATTGTTGAAAGTGGCGGCAAGCAGTACAAAGCCGTCGAGGGAGCCACAATTGATGTGGATCTCCTGGTTGCGGACCCCGGCCAGAAAATTGCACTCGATAGTGTGCTTCTGGTTGTGGAAGGTGATCATGTGGCAGTTGGCACCCCATCCGTCAAGGGCGCAAACGTGTCTGCCACGGTTGTTGGGCACGTGAAAGGTCCCAAGGTGATCGTTTTTCATTACCGCCCAAAGAAACGTATTCGCACCAAGACTGGTCACCGGCAGATGTACACCCGCCTGATGATCAATTCTATTGAAATGGAGTAGGTACCATGGCACATAAAAAAGGTGGTGGTTCCAGTCGGAACGGCCGTGACAGCAATGCACAACGGCTGGGTGTGAAGCGGTACGCGGGCGAATATGTCCTTTCGGGCAATATTCTTGTCCGCCAGCGCGGCACCCGTATTAAACCCGGTCTCAATGTGGGATTGGGTAAAGACGATACGATTTTTGCAACTGCAGAAGGTATTGTTCTCTTTGAAACCCTGCCCAATGGTCGCAAGCAGGTCAGTGTTATGCCCGTGGAGCAGGTCTCCGAAGAGCAGGCATAACCATTCCCTCCACACCGCCGGTGAGATCCTGCACTGCCGGAAGTGAAGGTTAATAGAAAGGTTGAAAGACGATGAAGAAGGGTATTCACCCCACATATTATCCCGATGCGCAGGTGATTTGTGCCTGCGGTAATACATGGACGACCGGTTCCACCCGCAAGGTCATCCGCACGGAAGTTTGTTCTTCATGCCACCCATTCTTTACGGGACAGCAGCAGCGCTTGGTCGATATTGAAGGTCAGGTTGATCGCTTCTATCGCAAGCTGGAAGCCAGCAAGACAATGAAGAATTCTGTAAAAGCCCGCGAAGAAGGGCGTGTATCTTCAGCCCGCCCGGTGACTGATCTGGACCTTGGCACAAAACCCACCGAGGCACTGGCAAGGGCTGGAATTACCACCATTGGACAAATTTTGGAAAAACTACAAAACGGCACTGCGGAAATACTGGCAGTGGAAGGTTTTGGGCGGAAATCTCTGATTGACTTGAAGAAGAAATTGCGCGCTCAGGGTTTTGCCATCCCGGAAGCGGCTGAAGATCTGTCCGCATAACTTTACAAATCATTACCTGGACACAACTTCCGAAGTAATATGACTTCGGAAGTTGTTTTTTGGGAGGATTGTCATCTTCCAGTATCTTGGCTGGATGCAAAATTCCTGTATAATTGAATTATCCCCAATAAATATCTATATAACCTGATTGGTGGAATTCGTGGGAATGGATATTCCCGTCATCTTTTTGTCTGGTTATCTTGCGGTATCCGATCCACAAATCGAGGAGGAAAAATACCAAGATGAGCAAACCAAGGAATAATTACTGGCTGGCGCCAGTATTGGTCATTGCAGGGGTCGTGCTCGTTGGAATGGCTTTTTTGTTGGGTTTTGTGAACCCCGTGGAAGCGGCAATCCAGTTGCCACCAGAGCAGGGACCGGATAATACGGATTGCCTTTCCTGCCACCAAAATCCGGATCAAACCATGTTGTTTCCAAGCCGTGAAGAATTGTCCATTACCATCCTTCCGGCAATTTATGGCGGATCTGCACATAAAAACCTGGCTTGTCAGTCCTGTCATACGGATATCAGTGGATATCCCCACCCGGAAAACAATGTGGAGTTATATAGATATTATGCGTTGCAGTACCAGGATACCTGCAAAAACTGTCACCCCAATCAATATGTGGAAATTCAGGACAGTGTACACTCCAATCTCTTTGAGCAGGGGAATCTAAATGCTCCCATCTGTTCAGATTGTCACGATCCGCACAGCCAGCCAGTGACAGCCAAGGATGCGGAAGGCAAGCCAGCCTACACCGAACATGCTGCCATTGCCAATACCTGTGGTGACTGCCATAGTGGAATCTATAATCAATATCGCCAGAGCGTTCATGGGGAAGGTGTGTTTGTCAATAAGAACCCCGATGTTCCTTCCTGCACGGACTGCCACGGAGTTCACACTATTGTGGATCCCACAACTGCCCAGTTCCGGCTATCGTCACCAAATATGTGCGGTGATTGCCATACGGATGAAACCATCATGGGGAAGTATGGTCTCTCCACGGATGTGTTGAGCACTTATGTGGCGGATTTTCACGGTACCACGGTCACCCTGTTCCAAAAACAGGAGCCGGATCAGATGGTCAACATGCCGGTTTGCTATGATTGCCACGGCATTCATGACATCCGGCGGTCGGACGACCCGGAATATGGGTTGCAAATCCAGGATAATTTGCTGGTTACCTGTCAGAAATGCCACCCCGATGCAACGGCAAACTTCCCAGCTTCCTGGTTAAGCCATTATATTCCCAGCAAGGAAAAATATCCGCTGGTTTATTATGTTGAGCTGGTGTACAAAATCCTGATCCCAACCGTGCTGGGAGCGATGGTTCTTTATGTGCTGACAGATATTTATCGCAAGGTGATGAATCGGCGTAAGGTGAAGCCCGCATTGGTTGCGGAGGTGGTCCAACAATCACAACCCCAGGAAGCTCAGGTACCCCCGGATGTTCCGGAGACCCCGGAAACCACGGAAGAAAAGGCGAAGGAGGAATAGACCATGGCACACGCAGAAAAACAATACCATCGGTTCAGTGTGGCGCAGCGGATTGAGCACCTGGTCCTGATCCTTTCCTTCAGCACCCTGGGTTTGACGGGACTGATCCAGAAATATGCCCAATCTGGCATTTCCCAGGCATTGATTCAATTCCTGGGCGGGATTGAAAGCACGCGCATCATCCACCGTGTTGCAGCCGTTATTTTTGTTCTTGGCGCGGTTTACCACTTTATTGTGGTGGGATATAAGTTGTTTGTGGAACGCCGCAAGGCAACCATGCTTCCTGGCATCAAGGATGTCAAGGACGGCATTGGGATGATCGGCTATAATGTGGGGCTTCGCAAGGATCGACCCAGGATGGGGCGTTATAACTTCACGGAAAAGGTGGAATACTGGGCAATGATGTGGGGATTGGTGCTCATGGGACTGACCGGTTTCATGCTTTGGAACCCGATTGCCACCACCAATATTCTTCCCGGACAATTTATCCCGGCAGCCAAGGTGGCGCATGGGATGGAAGCTGTGCTGGCTGTCCTGGCAATCCTGATCTGGCATTTCTATAATGTTCATATTAAAAAGTGGAACTGGTCGATGATCAAGGGCAAGCTGAGCCACGAGGAAATGGAAGAAGAACATGCTGGTGAATTGGACGAGATTGAACGTGGAGAAGCCGGAAGGATTGCCCCTCTTGCAGATATCCGGAAGCGTAGAAATATCTTTATTCCCCTGGCGGTTGTCTTTGCCCTGGTATGCCTTTTTGCCATTTACCAGTTTGTTACCTACGAAGAAACAGCGCTCACGACCATTGCACCTTCTGCTTCAGAGGATGCTCCGGTATTCAGTGTGCCAACTGCTGTCCCCGAAGCTTTACCGTCGTCCGAATCCAATGGGAATGTCCAGCCAGGCTTCCATGATGGTGATATCGGCAAGGTGAATCCGGGAAATTTCCGGGATGATTTGAGTTTGCTGGCTATTGCTCCATTGGGTGAATTGATGACCAGGGTCTAGAGTATCGGTTTATTTCCCCTGGCAGTGAAAAAATTGGAACCGGTGGTGGAGAAGCCCAAAGCTTGTTAACCACCGGTTTTACTGCAGAAAGTGCAAAGGGATTCGGATGGTTGATTTTTCTGACATACAGAAGCCGACGCTTTTACTTCATCCTGGCAGGGTGCGGGAGAATATTCGGATGATGGCATCCAGGGCGCGTGCGCAGGGGAAGCGATTTCGTCCGCACTTTAAGACCCATCAATCTGCTGAGATCGGCGAATGGTTTCGCGAGGAGGGCATTACTTCCATCACGGTATCTTCTGTGGATATGGCAATCTACTTTGCTGATCATGGTTGGGGGGATATCACTTTGGCGTTTCCAGTCAACCTGCGCCAGGTGGACGAACTGCAGGAACTGGCAGCCCGAATCAAGTTGGGCTTGCTGGTTGAGTCGGCAGAGGTTGTCCGCTCGCTGGGGGCAAGGTTGACCCATGGGGTAAACATCTGGCTGAAGGTGGACACGGGATTGCACCGTGCTGGATTACCATGGGATCAAACGTCTGCTTTTCTCCCCATTCTTGCCGGGTTGGAGCATCATCCATTCCTTAACGTGGCTGGATTATTAACGCATGCCGGGCATTCCTATCACGCTGATTCTCCGGATGAGATCATCCACATCTACAACGAGTCCGTAAAACGGATGAATATCCTGCGCCAGTCTCTGGCTTCCTCCGGCTGGCGGGGATTGGAGATCAGCATTGGTGATACGCCGGGCTGTTCGCTGGTTGCTGATTTTGGGGAAGTGGATGAAATCCGTCCGGGGAATTTTGTGTTTTATGATGCCCAACAGTTGTCGGCGGGCGTGTGCAGGGTGGAACAGGTTGCAGCTGCCATGGCGTGCCCGGTAGTTGCTGTCCACCCGGAGCGTAGTGAGATTGTTGTGTATGGAGGTGCAATCCACCTTTCCAAGGATTGGATTGAGGTGAATGGGGAACGCAGGTTTGGATTAGTTGCGTTGTGTCATTCCACGGATGGTTGGAATGCCCCTATTTCCGGGGCTTACGTCTCTGCATTATCCCAGGAACATGGGATTGTACATATGCCCGAACAATACCTTGCGGAGATTCAACCCGGAGATCTGATGTGCATCATCCCTCCGCACATCTGCCTGGCTGCCCAGGCAATGGGTTTTTACCGGACAATTCATGGGCGCCGGATTGAAATGATGAAATCCTGACTCAGGAGTGTCCTTTTTATTGCAGGGCAATCATTGGCACGGGGACAAATACCAGGATGAAGATGACCAGCAACAACACTGCCAGCAGCTTCCTGCGGGTGTCCAGTGGGGTTATTTGATCCAATGGTTCTGCGTGGGCGCGGCCTAGAAAAAAGATCAGTGCCACCCATAACAGCCATCCCGTCCAGAATAGTGACAGGACTGCCAACCCAATCAGGACGACCGGCAGCAGCTTCCTGGATCGACGCGAGCCCAGCAGGACAAAAAGAAGATGTCCGCCGTCCAGTTGCCCAGCAGGAATCAGGTTCAAGGCGGTGACCAGCAATCCTACCCAGCCCGCCCAGGCAACCGGGTGCAGCAGGATGTCTCTGCCGCCGAAGGGTAGTGGGTGACCGGTGAACAGGTAGGCAATCCAATATTCCAGGTTTGAATGGTTTCCATAGTCTGCAGGAGCAGGCAGAAGTTCTCCTTTGATGAGGTACTTGGCTGCCAGGTAGAGGATGGAATTGCCTTCGAGTGAGGAGAGGGTACAATCTGCGTTGGGATCCAGTTTTAATTCCTGGACGCAAGCCCGGGTTTCTGCTTCACCCGGCAGGGGCTGCACCGGGGAGAGATAGATCCCCAGCAGGAGGATGGGAATTGCTACAATAAGACCGGCAAGCGGTCCAGCAATCCCAATATCCAACAACATCTTCCGGTTGCGCGGGATTTCACGCATATTGATAAACGCTCCCATGGTGCCAAATGGGCTGATGGGGTAGGGCAATGGGATGAAATAGGGCAGGGTCACATCCACCTTGTGATGCCTTCCCATCCAGTAATGTCCCATCTCGTGGGCACCCAGGATGGCAATCATGCTTATTGCAAATTGCCAGCCGCGCGTGAGAATGATGGTCAAAATGGATATGAAATCCATCGGGTCATTTTCACCAATCGCCAGGAAACCACCTGTTACCCAGACACTGATCAGGGTCAGGATGAACATCACCAGGTTGGTTTTAGGATTGCTTGGCTTCGGCTTTGGATTTCCCTGGACCAGAATGATTGTCTGTCTTCCTTCTTCCATCCGAAACAGGGGAGTCACCTGGTACGGTTGGAGTGCCGCAGACAGTTGGTCATAGGCAATTTCTGAATCCAACATCAATTGACCGTGGTATCGTGCCAGGAACTCCTGTCTGGAATTGCCCAGGGTGATATCTTCAATCCGGAAAACACGGCGGACAGCACTATCCAGAAGTTCGGGTGAGGGGGAAATGTCATCCATGTTCACATCACATGACCAGATAACTGTCAGGCTGACATTTGCGTTTGGTACGCCTGTCAGCCTGTTGGAAGAGGCGGGAATGGATGGGAGTCGAACCCACCGCGGCCCGCAACGCGACCCGCCACCGGTTTTGAAGACCGGGAGACCCACCGGGACCTAGCCACTCCCATTCCCAAGGATACCCCAGCGCAACGGTTTTGGCAAGAGAATCAAAGAGGCGGATTGGATGCCCCGCCTCTTTTTTGTAAATTGGTAGGGTATTATTCCGGGTGATTGCCCAATATCTGTTCGATGCTTTCCAGAATGTCATCTGTCAATTTTTCAGTGGCTTCGGCGGCACCCAGGTTTTCATCCAGTTGTTCGGCGCGGGTTGCACCTGTAATCACTGAGCTGACTTCCTTGCGGCGTAAAATCCAGGCGATGGCAAGCTGGGAAGGGGTTATGCCCAAGTCAATTGCCACATCCGTCAGCTTGCGGACAATTTCAATTTTCTCCGGTGTAATCCGGTTGCGCATCCACGCCATGCTATCCATGGATGCCCGGCTGCCCTCGGGAATACCCTGATTGTATTTTCCTGTTAATACGCCCTGGTAGAGCGGGCTGAAGGTGGTGAGCCCAAGCCCATATTCCTTGCATAACGGGGAAAGTTCGAGTTCCACCCGGTTGCGATGGAAGAGGTTGTACTGCGGCTGCTCCATGCTGGGGGGAATCAAACCATATTGGCGGGCAATCCCAATCGCCTGAGCCACCTGTGATGCTTCCCATTCCGAGGTGCCCCAGTAGAGAATTTTTCCCTGGTGAATCAGGTCGTTCATGGTGCGAACAACTTCTTCAATTGGGGTGTCGGGATCGTACCGGTGGCAAAAATACAGGTCCAGGTAATCGGTATCCAAACGTTTGAGGGAGGCGTGGATCGATTCCCAGATGTGTTTCCGCGAAAGCCCGCGTCCATTGGGTCCAGGCATGGTTGGCCAGAATACCTTGCTGGAAATGACCAGCGATGTTCGGGGAAGGTCCTTGATTGCCTTGCCCATGACAGTCTCTGAACGACCATCGGCGTAAACATCGGCATTGTCAAAGAAATTGATGCCCTGGTCAAATGCGGAGTGCAAAAGGTGGGAAGCGGAGTCCTCCGCGATCTGATTGCCAAAAGTTACCCAGGAACCCAGTGAAATTTCACTGACTTTTAACCCGGTTTTTCCTAAACGACGATAGTGCATTTGTACTCCTTTCTTTCCGGGTGTTTGTGCACCCTGTAATGTGGATTAATCTTCCTCGCCTGACCCAATCCCGCGGGGCAGCCATTTGGCAGGATCGGAACGCAGACGGTGCTGTCCACCACCGCGATTGTGCAGTTCATCAAATCCTTCCGGTTTGATAAACATGTTTTCACCATCCAGTAGGGAAGTAACACCACCCTGGTTGGGCTCTTCCCGCTTGTTCTGGCAATAGCTGCAGGTCTTTGGATCGTGCGGATGATACTGGATCGGCTCTTCGTAGGTTGTAATGTATCCCTCGTAGTTCCGAAGGATAATTTTGTGATCCGAGTAGCTGACCAGATAATTGGGCATGACTGGAATTTTCCCGCCTCCTCCGGGGGCATCCACCACATAGGTGGGGACGGCATAGCCCGAGGTGTGCCCGCGCAGCCCCTCAATTATTTCGATCCCTTTTCCAACCGGGGTGCGGAAATGCCCGGCGCCTTCCACCAGGTCGCATTGATAGAGATAGTATGGACGGACGCGAATTCTGACCAGGTCGTGGACAAGCCGCCGCTGGATGTGGACACAATCATTTACACCCGCCAGCAACACCGACTGGTTGCCAAGAGGAATGCCTGCCCGGGTAAGCTTATCGGTCGCCTGTTCCAGTTCGGCGGTGATTTCATTGGGATGATTGACATGGATGTTCATCCACAGGGGGTGATATTTTTGTAACGTATCACAGAGTTCATTTCAATATGGGGGATTTCCCGCAAGCGCCGCAGCAATTCATCCAGCAGCTTGGGTGCCAGGGTCAGCGGATCCCCGCCCGAGAGCAGGACGTCCCGCACCTGGGGGGTGTTCTTAAGATATTCAATCTGCATATCAAATTCCGCCCGCGAGAAGGTGGCATTGGGGTCGCCAACAATCCGGGATCGGGTGCAGTACCGGCAATAGGAAGCGCACTGGGTGGTAACCAGCATTAAAACGCGGTCCGGGTAACGATGAACCAGTCCCGGCACAGGTGAGTGGCGGTCTTCTGCCAGGGAA
>JAGVUS010000073.1 GCA_019136175.1 Chloroflexota bacterium
GACCACGATTGCCCCGCGAAAATCCGCCAACGCTTTCTGCACTTCCACCTGCAGGTTTTTGTCAATGGTGGTGGTAATGCTGGCGGATGGAATGGCATCCACCTGCGCCAGGCGGCTGAGGAACTGCCCGCTGGTGTCAATGACAAAGAGCGAAGCAGCGCGCCGCCCGCCAAGGTCTTCCTCCGCCCATTCCTCCAGCCCTGCCATGCCCACCTTTTCATCGCCCAGGTAGCCCTGGCGTTGGTATTCCTCCAGCGCTTCGGCGGGAATGGGCTGCACATAGCCGGTAACATGCGGCGCGGTGCCACCGTTCAGGTAATAGCGCGTGTCATAAAAATTCATCACCAGCCCGCTCAGCGTGGAAAGGACATCCCAGCGTTGCCGCACTGCCTGGGCGGAGGCATCGCCCACCGGGATGTACCAGTCCGGCGCGGCGAATTCATAGAGGGATTGGAGATACTGGGTGGTAAAACCGGTCAGGCTGCTCAATTCGCTCAACAGCCGTCCCTCGCGGTCGGGGTCAATCTGCCCCGGTACAATTCCCAGGGCAACCCCTTCCCCTTCCATCACAATCGCGCTGCCATTGCGGTCGTAAATATTCCCGCGCGTGGGGATTTTGACATCCATGTATAACCGGTTGCCACCGCGCAGTTCCGGCATGATCATGCCGTCCTCCCAGGCGACCTTCCAGGTATTGTCCTCCAGGGTCAGGTTCATCTGCATCTCGCGTGTCAACTCACCCACCAGGGCGGTGGTGAACGTGGCACGATAGCCCACCTGTGCCTGGGTCGGGCTGCTGATCAGCGAGGAAAGCGTTTCTGTTTCCAGGGATACCAGGTTCATGGTATTGGCTATATCCCTGTACCGGTTGGTGAAGGTTTCCTCGCTGATTGCGTCCCGGCTGAGCAGGGAGAGCATGCCGTACATGGCAGGGTAATCCTCTGTTTCCCATGCATCCAGGAACGCCCGGGCGGCAGGGATGGCATCGGGGGCGGCAGTGGTACGCAGGATCGGTGGGGGCAGGGTGGCGGTGGTTCCACCGGGCTGGGTGGATTGCACTGTGGGGGATGTGCAGCCTGCCACAAGGACAGTCAGGATTAGCAGAAGTATCCAGCGTTTCAATTTCATCATGAAAGGGCACCTCCAGGGTTCCCGTTCGTTAGTTTGCAGGCAATGGTATTTACGGTAATTATAATGACTTTTCCGGTGTCCCGGGGATCATGCCAGGATCTGCGCAAATACCGGGCAGTCATACTGCAAGCCCGCCTGGCAGACCTGCGGCACATCCACCGGCGGGTGAACATTCCATTTGCGCAGGGTGCGCACCAGGTGGCAGAGAGGAAAGCCCATCACGCAGGCAAAACAGCCCCGAAAGCCGGTTACCGGGTGGAACCCGGCATGCTGGATGGCATAGGCTCCCGCCTTGTCCAGCGGGTCGCCCGTGGCGATATATGCCTCCACTTCGGCGGTGGTGTAGCTGCGCATCGGCACATTGGCATCGCAGCGGTCTGCCAGCAGGGCGCCGTCCGCCGGGCGGAAGACCGCCAACGCAGTGTGGACGGTGTGGGTGCGGCCGCGCAGCTGTTCCAGCATGCGGGCGGCATCGGCGGCATGGGCGGGCTTGCCCAGGATGTTGCCGTCGTCCACCACGATGGTATCCGCGCCCACCACCAGCACATCCTGCGGGGCGGTTAACCCTGCCTTGTGCGCCTTGCCCTGCGCCAGCCGCTCCACGTGGGCAAGCGGGGATTCACCGGGCAGCGGGCGTTCGTCCAGGTCCGCCGGGGCGGTGGTGAATTGCCAGCCGGTCCAGCCCAGCAGTTCCCGGCGGCGCGGGGAATTGGAAGCCAGCAGCAGGGAAAATGCAGCCATGCGCGTGATTCTAACACAGAACATTTTTATATTTCTCCTATATCCTGTTGATCCAATTCTGATACTACTTTTCTATAATCCCAGTTGTAAACACAAATAAAACCATTCATTCCTTATACTTGTTTAGGAGGTGTGTCATGTTAGCTCGTTGGAATCCGTATCGTGAAATGTCTCAAATGCGTGCCTTGATGGACCGCTGGATGAATGATGGTGAAGCCGTGCCGGAGCCTGCCTGGTCCCTGGCACTGGATGTTGCCGAGCAGGACGAAGCTTATCTCATCAAGGCGACTATCCCGGGCGTCAAACCGGAAGATATTGATGTGACCTTCAAGGATGGTGTGCTTTCCATCCGCGGGGATGTGAAGGAAGACCAGGAAGTGGAAAACGCCCACTATCACCTGCGCGAGCGCCGCTGGGGCTCCTTCTGCCGCAGCATTGCCATTCCCACCCAGGTGGAATCGGACAGGATTGAAGCCAGCTACGATGCCGGTGTGCTGACTCTGCGGCTCCCCAAGGCGGAGGAAGTCAAACCGCGGAAGATTGACATCAAAGTTGCCTAAGTAATTCGATCCAACTGGTGGAATGATTTCACCAGCACAATTCACCCAGGCGGGGCGGGAGATTTTTCCCGCCCCGATTTTTAATACCGCACAGGTATAAAAAATTCCCTGCCATATTTTTATGCAAAGCCTTTAATTCTCATGTACAATTCAAAGAACGGTCCCATACATTCACATACACAATTTGGAGGAAAACATGAGTTATCACACAATCATTGTCGTTGGCAGGCTTGGACGAGATCCCGAGATGCGCTATTCACCCAGCGGCGATGCCGTTACCAGCTTTAACATTGCAACCGACCGGCAGTATACCGATTCCTCCGGGCAGCGGCAGAAGGATACCATCTGGTTCCGGGTTTCTGTCTGGGGCAAGCAGGCAGAATCCTGCAACACCTATCTCAAAAAGGGCAAAATGGTCCTGGTGGAAGGTCGCCTGCAGGCAGATCCGCAGTCCGGCGGACCGCGGCTCTACAAGCGGCAGGATGGCTCGCAGGGTGCTTCCTTTGAAATTACAGCCAATACCGTGCGCTTCCTCTCGCCGCGCGGTGAGGGCGAGGGTGATGCCGGTGATTTGGGCGCTCCCGGTCCGGCGGATGAGGACATTCCCTTCTAACCCGGCGCCATGACCAACCCACCCCAAAACCCACCGCCGCTGGAGCTTCCCAAAGACCTGGAGCCGGTGTATTCCAACATCGTCCGCATCAGCCACACCCCCTCGGAGTTTGTGCTGGATTTCTCCCGCATGCTGCCGGGGCAGGGCAACCTGACGGTGGCTGCCCGGGTGTTGATGTCCCCGATTGCCGCCAAGCTGTTCCTGCGTGCCCTGACGGAAAACATCGCCCGTTACGAGACGGTCTTTGGTGAAATCCACCTGCCTGGCAACTCGTCCCTTGCCACGGACCTGTTCCGTAATATTCACCCGCCGGAGCCGCCGCCTTCTGAATGATCGCTGCCGGTCCCGGGGTGTGGATGATCACGGAAAACAACAGGGCGGGGAATTGCCCCGCCCTGGTTTCCCCTTGCCCAGTCTTACAGGAGATCCATGGACGAACTCAATCATTTAAATGAAACCATTCACCAGGTGTTTGGCAGCCGCAATGCCGCCCGTGATGAAGCGCTGGCACAGGCGCGGCTCATCACCCGCAATGCTGCCCATGCCATCCGTGCCATTCATCGCGGCGAAANNNCTGCAGCCCTTCCCCGACCTGTACTTTTCCGGCTATACCCAGGATGCCATCAAGGAATATGCCGAAGCCAGCCTGACCTGCGCCATCATTGAAAATCAACCCCTGCCCACGCCCGAAATGCTGGGCACCGAATACGCCACCTATCTCAATGGGTTGGCGGAAGTGCCGGGCGAACTGCGCCGCCGCTGCCTGGATATCCTCCGGCAGGGGTATTCCGCCGAAGCGGAGCGCCTGTTGGCGTGGATGGATGAAATCTATGCCCTGCTGATCACTATCGATTATCCCGATGCCATCACCTACGGCTTGCGCCGCCAGACCGACCTGGTTCGCGGCATCGTTGAGCGTACCCGCGGCGACCTGACGCTGAGCCTGCGGGAGGAGCGTTTGCACCGCTCGATGAAAGCCCTGGCGACCATGCTGCCCGAAAACGGCGAAGACCATGCGCCCGATTAGGGCGTCTGAGATTGGCTCCTTCCTGTACTGCCACCGCGCCTGGTGGTACCGCCTGCAGGGGATTGAATCCGATCACCAGGCGGAAATGGCGGCAGGCACCGGGTTCCACCAGAAACACGGCGGGCGGGTGCTTGGTGCCGGTTTGTTGCGCTCCCTGGGCTGGATTCTCCTGCTCCTGGCAATCCTTACCCTGGCAGCCTGGCTGACTGCCCGGGTATTTCCCTGATCAACATGGATTCCTTTATTCCCATCGTTCTGCTTTTTGTCGTTGCGTTTCTCCTGCTCTTTTTGGGCAGGCGCGGGCAGCAAAAGGCAGGTCTGCCAACCGGCAGGGTGATTTATGCCGATCCCAGCCTGTGGGGCAAAAACGAGCAGGCACTGTACGACCCGGAAACTGGTCTCACCGGCAAGCCCGATTACCTGGTGCGCCAGGGCGGCAGGATCATCCCGGTGGAGGTGAAAAGCGGTTTTGCTCCCGCCGAGCCGTATGCCGGTCACCTGATGCAGTTGATGGCATACTGTTACCTGGTGGAACAGGTCCACAAGGTCCGCCCGCCATACGGCATTTTGCATTACCGCAATCGCACCTTTTCGGTGGACTATACCCCCGCCTGGGAGGAACGCCTCCACGAAACCCTGGAGGAAATGCGCCACTGTGAAAAACAGGCGGAGGTGGACCGCTCCCACGACGAGGTGCAGCGCTGCGCCCGTTGCGGCTACCGCCGCATCTGTGACCAGGATATATCCCGCGGGGGGTAAATGCATCCGGCGGGTTTGTCCAGGACCCGCCGGTTGTGCAAGGAGGAGAAGAAGTTGTTGTTATTCCCTTACTGTCCTGATGATACAGGCAGGTGATTTGAATCTGGTAAAGATCCGGTATATTCCGAAAAAATCCCTCCCTGTTCCATACATGCAAGATAAACCAAATCTATATCAAATTTAAACCAGGATGTGATACCCTTAACCCGTCAACATAAAGGCAAAAGGACGGAAGATGACGACAACAATCCTGGTGGTGGATGATCAATCCAGTGTGCGGCACCTGTTGCAGGAA
>JAGVUS010000278.1 GCA_019136175.1 Chloroflexota bacterium
CGATTCGCATGGTTGGAATAGTGTGGCAAAAATCAACCCGCAAATCCAGTCGCGGGTGGTATTGTGCGCGCATATCGATGCCAAGCCCGGAACCCCCGGCGCGTTGGATAATGCCTCTGGTGTCATCACCCTGATGCTACTGGGAGAGAGGTTGAGACAATCTCCAGTTTGTCTGGGCGTGGACATTTTGATCATCAACGGGGAGGATCACTACCAGGCGAGGGGGGAAGTGGTTTACCTGGAACGGATGGGCGCGAAAATTCAGAATGTGTCCCTGGCAATCAACCTGGACGGATTGGGGCATGTGGGGGACGATGTTGCCTGTTCCCTGTACGGCTGCCCGGAAGACCTGGGGGAAACAGTCGGGATCCGTGGTATCAGGGAGACCATATGGTTTTCCTGCAGAACGGACGCCCGGCGGTGGCAATCACTTCCGGTGATCTTGGCGGCTTGATGTCACAAATTACCCACACTGCCAAGGACAGCCCGGATCAGGTCGACCCATCCCGGCTGGCGCAAACAGCTTTGGCTTTGCATGAGCTTTTGCAGGCGTTGGACGAGGAAGGGGCGGGCTGATATCTGGATGTGATCATCTCATGCTTGACTTTGGGGGAAAAATTTCCTATAATATAACTGGTCAGACCTCTTACCAGAAGGATTCGGTATGGATGATTGGAATCCCCCCCTCAAGCCTGCCCAGCTCTGTGAATCCCGCCTGATTTCCGCCATCCTGGATGGCACATTTCCCATAAATTCATCGCTCCCTGCTGAACGGGAACTGGCGGCGCGGCTTGGAGTCACCCGCCCCACGCTGAGGGAGGTTTTAACGCGTCTGGACCGCGCCGGTTGGATTGAAATTCACCATGGCAAACCCACCCGGGTGCGCGATTACTGGCGGGAGGGTAACCTGATGGTCCTGGCGGCGCTGGCGCAAGCTGCCCGTCAGTTGCCCCCCCACTTTTCGGATTATATGCTGGAGGTGCGCACCCTGTTTGCCCCTGCTTATACCCGAAAAGCACTGGAGCGGGATCGCCAGGCTGTGATTGCACTGCTTCAGAATTATCCCCAATTGCCGGATGATGCTGTCTCCTTTGCCCGTGCCGACTGGCAGTTGCAGTATGAGTTGACTCTCCTGTCCGGTAACCCGGTATTTACATTAATTTATAACAGCTTCACAGATTTGTATGAATCTCTGGCTGTTCGTTATTTTTCCATTGCAGAAAATCGCGCCCATTCCCGGGCGTTTTATTTGGATTTATTGGGGTGTGCTGAGCGGTGTGATGGCAATGCAGCTGAGGAATTGGTGCGCCAAACCATGCAGTCCAGCCGGGAGCGGTGGAAACAGCAGGAATCATAAATCCGAGGTATTTGTCGATTTCAGGAGCAAGGAAAATGGAAGCAATGATGGGACGGGATCAAATTTGGAGCGGGATTGGGGGTCCATGGGACGTTTTGGTTGTTGGCGGCGGCGTGGTGGGGGCTGGCATCCTGCGCGAGGCAGCCCGGCTGGGGATGAAAACCCTATTGGTGGAAGCACATGATTACTCGTCCGGTACCTCCAGCCGTTCCTCCAAGATGGTTCATGGCGGACTGCGTTATCTCGCCACCGGGCAAATCAAGCTCACCATGCAGTCGGTGCGGGAACGCCAGCGGCTGCTCCGCGAGGGGCAGGGGCTGGTGGATCCACTGGAATTTTTGCTTGTCAGCTACAAGGACGACCGTCCCCCTGCCTGGGTCTATGGACTGGGATTGATGATTTATGATACTCTGGCAATGCATTGGAATCACGAACACCACACCCTGCGCGAGGTGGTGGATTTCTGCCCCGATCTCAGTCAGCGCAACCTGGCAGGAGGATACCGTTTTTTTGATGCCCAGACAGATGATGCCCGTCTTGTGCTCCGGGTGATTCGGGAGGCACAGAAGGCTGGGGGGGTGGCATTAAATTACGCCCGCGTGGAAGGTTTGCTGCGCGATGCGCACGGGAAGGTCTGCGGAGCGGTTGTCCACGACCTGCCGGGCGACCGCACCTGTGAGGTGCAGGCGAAAGTGGTCATCAATGCCACGGGTGCCTGGGCGGATGAATTGCGCGGACAGGTGGGGCGACCAAGACGCCTCCGCCAGCTGCGAGGCTCCCACCTGGTATTTTCCCAGGAAAAACTGCCGGTCAGCAAAGTGATTTCCTTTATGCACCCGGCGGATAAACGCCCGGTTTTTGCCTTCCCTTGGGAGGGGGTAACTCTGGTGGGAACGACCGATGTGGATCACCACGAGCCTATGGAGACCAATCCACAGATCAGCAGGGATGAGGTGGATTACCTGATGCAGGGGGTGCAGCATCTTTTCGGCTGCCTTGGCTTAACAGAGGATGATGTCATTTCCACCATTGCAGGCATCCGTTCGGTGCTGGATACGGGCAAAGCCAATCCATCCAAGGAATCCCGTGATGAAGTATTGTGGGATGAGGATGGATTGGTAACCATCACGGGCGGAAAATTGACCATGTTCCGTCACATGGCACAAACAACCCTGCGGTTCGTTCACCCGAGATTGAAGGAACACCCGCTGCCCAATCCGCTGGCACGTGCCCTCGACCGGGTGGATGAACGCACCTCCACGGATATGGTCTGGGAGACTGATCTTGATCCTGCAGAAAAATTACGCCTGCTGGGTCGGTATGGAACGGATGCCCCCAGCCTGCTGGAAACCTCCCGGGTTGAAGACCTGGAACATGTCTGCCAGACGCCCACCCTCTGGGCGGAGTTGGGATGGGCGGCAAAAGCGGAGCAGGTGGTTCACCTGGAAGACCTGCTGTTACGGCGCACCCGCCTGGGATTGCTGCTCCCGGATGGTGGATTGGAGGATTTACCCCGCATCCGTGAATTGTGCCAGCCCGCCCTTGGCTGGACGGATGAACAGTGGAGTGTTGAAGAACAGGCATATCAAAATACCTGGCGGCAGGCTTACGCCCCACCACACCAGTTAATCAAAGGCTCTGTTGGAGGTGCTTCATGACCGAAAAGAAAGACTTCACCCCCCCTTGGATTGAAGAAGCTGCCCCGCCGCATTCATACCGCAGCCTTTTTAAATGGGGTAACCCCAACGAGTTCAAGCATCCCAATCGCGGGATGTTCAGGCTGATCCTGGATACATTTGGGATGAGTGAGGCGGATTTCCAGCAGCCGCTGCACACCGGATGGGAGGAGTTTGACGCGGATTTTCCCATTTCCATGAACACCGCCCATTTGCAGGCGTTCACAAACATGGTGGGGGTCGAAAACATTCAAACCGGGACCTACGAAAGGGTACGCGCTTCCTACGGAGCGGGAATGATTGATGCCCTCCGCCTGCGGCAGCACCACATCGAAAACCTGCCAGACCTGGTGATCGCGCCGCGTTCCACGGACGATATTCGTGCCATTGTCCAATACTGTCACCAAAACCGGATCCCGGTCTACATTTATGGGGCTGGTTCCTCTGTCACGCGGGGAATGGAGGCGGTTCATGGCGGTATTTGCCTGAATATGAGCCGACACATGAACAAGGTTGTCAGCTTTAATGAAGTCGATCAAACCATCACCGTGCAGGCAGGAATGTGGGGACCCGAGTTGGAGCGCATTCTCAACCAGGCTCCAAAAATCCTGGGTGCGTCCCGCGCGTACACCTGCGGTCATTTCCCGCAATCCTTCATGCATTCCAGTGTGGGTGGTTGGACGGTTACGCGCGGCGCCGGGCAAAATTCCACATATTACGGAAAGATTGAGGATATTGTTCTTTCACAGGAATACATTACCCCGCTGGGTGACCTGAAAACTCCCGGCTATCCCCG
>JAGVUS010000229.1 GCA_019136175.1 Chloroflexota bacterium
TTGTTGAGTAATAATATTCAGACGATTTTGTTCATCCGTTCAAGAAAGGGAGTGGAATCACTGGTTCGCTTGTTAAGATCAATTCTTCCTTTTCAACATAAAAATATTCGCGGATATCGTAGTGGTTATTTACCATCCGAACGGCGGGAAATTGAGGGAAACCTTAGGGATGGCACTCTGAAAATGGTTGTCTCGACCAATGCTCTCGAGTTGGGGATTGATATTGGTAAACTGGATGCTGTTCTGGTTGTTGGTTATCCCGGGTCCATTTCAAGTTTCCGGCAGCAATCTGGAAGAGTTGGAAGGCGAAATTCAACATCATTGACATTGATGATTTCTTCTGCAAATCCTATGGATCAATACATCATCCGGCATCCAGAATACCTTCTGGATCAAAATCCCGAATCTGTTTACATCAATCCGGATAACCCTCTGATTCTCCTGAACCATATCCGCAGTGCCCTATTTGAATTACCATATGGTTCTATCGGGCGTTGGAGAAGCTCAGCAATCTGGGAATCGTGTTTTTTGGATGGGATCCAGTTATCCTGCAGATTCCGTGTCCATTCGTAATGCCGGGGGTGAAATCATAACTTTGCAGGCAAGAGTAGATGGGAAGGAGAAAAGGATAGCAATGCTGGACAAATCATCTGCCACCTGGATGGCGCATCCAGGTGCAATATATGTCCATGATGGCGAACCTTACGAAGTAATTGACATCAATTTTGAAGATAATATTGCCAATCTTCAACCGGCGAACGGAAATTATGAGACAGAACCCGTCATTAAATCGAGTGTTGAAAAGATCAGTGAGTTACAGAAACGGGTTTATCCGCATAGCGATGAATATGTAGGTGAAATCCTGGTTACCTCACAGGTGGTTGGGTATCGTAAATACCAATGGTTGAGCAGGGAAATTGTTGGAAGCAAAAACATCTCCATGCCAGAAACCAACCTTCGCACAGTTGGATATTGGCTTGTATTCCAGGAATCGGTGAGGCAGGCTTTGTTACGAGAGAATCTGCGAGATTTTCATGGTAACAATTATGGACCCAATTGGACAAAAATCCGGAATGAAGTGCGGAAGAGGGATCGCTACCGTTGTCAAATTTGTGGTGTCTTTGAATCGGATATGGCGCATGATGTTCATCATAAAATTCCATTCCGAACCTTCACCGATTATGAAACTGCCAATCGCCTGGACAATTTGGTAACACTTTGTGCTTCCTGTCATCGAAAAGTGGAACAAAATGTTCGGGTGCAGAGTGGCTTATCTGGTTTGGCGTACATTGTCCATCACTTATCTCCAGTATTTCTGATGTGTGATTTTGGAGATTTAGGCGTGATTGCCGAACCTGAATCCAAGTTTGCGGATGGAGATTCGGTTATGATAGTGTATGATCAAGTTCCAGGAGGAATTGGATTAGCGGAGAATATGCTTGAAAAGCGAGAACAAATATTGAAAGCTGCATTTGACCTTGTTAATGCTTGTGGCTGTTCTGACGGATGCCCATCATGTGTTGGTCCAGGTGGCGAAAATGGATACGGTGGGAAAAAAGAGGTAAAAACAATCTTGGGAACATTAATTGGAGCGTTGTGAAAATGGAGTCTTTGTCGGATCGTTTAAAGTCTCTAGGCATGCATTTGGGTATGAATCAAACCAACAAAATAACTGCGTGGGAAAACAGCCTTTCATTTGAGGAGGTTTTAGATCTGCAAAAGGATGTAAATTTATATGGCGAAAATTATTACCATCATGAAATAATCGATTCGGATTATCAACATGGAATCATAAATTTTTCCGACGAACCGGATCTTCACTCATTAAACCTATGGTCAAAAATATCGGATGGAAAAACCTTCTCCAAGGAATCGGTTGTATTTCTGGATTGTGAGACGACTGGACTTTCTGGTGGAACAGGGACAATTCCCTTTCTCATTGGTCTGGGTTTTTGGAAGGATCAACAATTTCATCTATATCAATTATTCCTGCACCAGCCGAATGCTGAGTTGGCTATGCTTACATTTCTTTCAGAGGTGTTAACGCCATTTCAGGTTGTAATTACTTTCAATGGCAAATCCTTTGATATTCCGCTTTTACATACAAGATTTGTGTTAAATTTTATGGAGGATGTCTTTACTAATTGGGGACATGTGGACATGTTGCATTTTGCCAGAAGGTTGTGGAGACTTAGATTGTCATCCCGATCTTTGGGAAGCATTGAAAAGGAAATATTAAAAATTACTCGAACAGATGATGAAATACCGGGTTGGATGGTTCCGGAAATGTATGTTGATTATTTACGGTCTGGTGACCCCAATCCACTGAAAGGGGTTTTTTACCATAATAAAATGGATATCGTTTCTCTTGCTGCTTTATTTATTCATGCAGGGAAAATAATGACAAACCCAATCCAATGGCTGGACGATTCCCTGGACGTCATATCAGCAGGCAGGTTGTTTGAGGAATTGGGGCAGGTGGATACTTCGTTGTCACTTTATAAAGCAGCCATTAACCAGGGCTTGCCACTCCCCTTCTACCTTGATACATTAAAACGATACGCCAACATTTACCGAAAACAGCAGAACTGGTTTCGAGCTGTTCAACTTTGGGTTATGGCTGCAGAAAATGATGACGTGGATTCTTGTGTTTCACTTGCGAAGTATTATGAACATCGGGAAAAGGATTATGTATCTGCTTTGCACTATACAGAAATGGCAATCAGGTGTTGTGTCGATAGTGCGGAAGTACAGCGGTTGAAAAAGCGTTTGCATCGGCTTTTATTGTTGAGTGGATTTGCTAAGTAGATTTATGTTATTGTATGGCTATGCGCATATTTAGATTTTTCGAATATGTTGATTGAGTAGTTCTTCGTACACATCCTTGATTTTTTGCGTGATCTTTCCTGGCTTCCCATTTCCAACGAGAAAATCATTTATCATTGTAAGAGGCAGTACCCCCCTGCTGGTGCTTGTAATAAAGCATTCGTCAATTATCCCCAACTAGTTTTCACGTACCGGCTGATAGGATACCTTCAAGCCCAATTTTTCAATGCCCCTGATTACCATTTCTCGCGTAATTCCATGTAAAACCCCCTCCCCTGCAGTTCTAATCTCCTGATTAACGACGGCAAAATAATTACTAGAAAGTCCCTCCAAAATTATTCCATCGTCCACCATGAGCGCTTCATTCACGCCATCTGGAAGTCCGGCTTTTTTATGAGATGCGTAGTCGATAAAATCGGTTAGTTTTGCCTTTGGATTGTTGCGATGGTGTTGTATGGTGATCGCTCGAACTCCATTCAGGTAGTCTTCCGTTTTGGGCACAGTGAAGGGTTCGGAAAAGATATAAACCACCCGACCACATGCGCTGAAGTCAAGAACGATTCGGATCCGGCTTTCAACATATCCCTCTTCTTTTATCATCCATTGAATCGCCAATCGCAGGAACTTCCTGCGAATTCGAACCCTTATCTTGGATAACCTGGCGGATTCTTCCAAACGATCAAAATGCCTGCGCAAATGAAACGCCTTATCCGTGTTGTATGTTCGAAATGTTGTATAAGCCCCTTCTGGCAACATGAGGGTCGCTTCATCCAATGATTGAACTGGAAGACCGTAGGCTAAATCCGGAATTGGTTTATCTGTAGATTTCCAAATTCGCATGGTTGTTCACCTGTTTATGAATAATAATTGGTTAGTTTTCGCCAGTTTTCGATAATTCTATCGCAGCCCAATAATCCTCCAGGGTATCGATATCAATCAATATTTTCTCATCTTCCACATCAACCCATTCCACGGGATGATTATCCAGCAAGCCCCTTCCGCCCGCATCACCAGTAATTTGCGCCAGATCCTCATAAGTTGATTGATCGAATAATACGGGATGCCCCCGCTTTCCA
>JAGVUS010000114.1 GCA_019136175.1 Chloroflexota bacterium
CTAACCTCCCCGTGGAACGCTCCCCGGGGAGGGTTTGTTTAACCGCCAGCCTGTGCAGCCGGGCAGGATTGTTGTATACTTGCGTTGTTACAATTAATACAGTTCCCAAGGAGATACAAGATGAAAAAACATGCAATCGCCCTACTGATCCTGGTTGGTGTGCTGCTGCTGACTTCCTGCCAGACCACGCCTGCCCCCACCGCCGCTCCCACCGAGCCGCTGGTAGCTACTGAAGCTCCAACCGAAGTCCCCACCGAAGAACCCGGTGAACCCGTCCTCACACTGGAGGGCTTGACCGAGACCAAAACCTTCACGCTGGCAGAGCTGAAAGCCCTGCCTTCCGCTGAAGGACAGGCTGGCTTTATCTCCAGCACCGGCAAGATCACCACCCCCCGCCTCTACAAGGGCGTGCTGCTTACCGAGCTTGCCAGGCTGGTGGGTGCGGATTCCTCCGAGATGGGCATCCAGTTGATCGCCTCGGATGGCTATTCCATGACCTTCTCCTACGACCAGGTGGCAAATGGCGACTTCATCACCTACGATCCTGCCACCGGTGATGAAATTGCTGATACCGGAGCCCTCCAAGCAATCCTGGCGTACGAGGTGGATGGTCAGCCGCTGGATGCCGAACGCGATGGCATTCTCCGCCTGATGGTCATCAGCGAGAAGAACAACCAGGTGGTGGATGGTCACTGGTCGGTCAAGTTTGTGGAAACCATGTCCATCAAGCCGCTGGTGGAAGACTGGGTGCTGACGCTGGAAGGTGCCATCACCGATACCATCGACCGCGGCTCCTATGAATCCTGCTCCACCGGCAGCTGCCACCCCGCCACCTGGACGGATGACAGCGCCCAGACCTGGGCAGGCACCCCGCTCTACATCCTGGTGGGCAGGGTGGATGACGAGAACAAGCACGATGACGGCGCTTTCAACAAGGACCTGGCGGATGCCGGTTACACCGTGGACATCATCGCCTCCGATGGTTACACCGTTACTCTCGACAGCACCCGCATTAAGAACAACATGAACCTGCTGGTGGCGTATGCCGTCAATGAAAACCCGCTGGTGGACGACAACTTCCCCCTGAAGCTGGTGGGCGCCGACCTGAGCAAGAAGGAAATGGTGGGTGCAATTGAGAAAATTGTGGTGCACCTCCCCGCCCCCGTGGAAGCCGACCTGACCCTCACCGGGCTGGTGGATGCCGCACAGGCATGGACCTGGGACGACCTGGAAGCGCTGGAAGTGGTCAAGCTGACGGTGGAACACCCCAAGAAGGGCGCCATGGAAGTGGAAGGCGTGCGCCTGAACGCCCTGCTCGACCTGGCGGGAGTGAAGCCGGAAGCCAGGACCCTGGTCATCACTGCCAGCGATGATTTCTTCGCCGAGGTGGACCTGGCTGCAGTGCGCGCCTGTGTCGACTGCCTGATATACTTTGATGAGGATATGCTGCGCACCGCCATGCCCGGCATGGAAAGCAATTTCTGGGTCAAGGACGTGGTGAAACTGGAAGTGAAATAACCAGTTCGGGCGCTCCGGACCCCCAACGGAACGTCTCCCATCCACAGGCACGGCGGCTCCCAGGCAGTATGGACGGTCCGCCGTGCCTTTTCATCCCCATGCCATTATTCCCAATTCCATCTCAATGGAGGCAATCCCATGAAATCCATCCGCCCCTGCCTGGCTGCCCTGCTGGCACTGGCTTTTCTCGTCAACCTGGCAGGCTGCACTCCCAAGCCCGTCATTCCGCTGTCCGTCTTTGCGGCGGGCAGCCTCATCCAGCCATTCAATGAACTGGAAAAAGCCTTCGAAACCCGTTACCCGTACATTGACGTTTTACCCGAGTATCACGGCAGCATCCAGGTGATGCGGCATGCCACCGACCTGCACGAAAAGATTGATGTGATTGCCACCGCCGATGAACTGTTGATCCCAATGCTGATGTATGGTACGGTGGACCCCGAAACCGGCAGCCCCTATGCCAACTGGCACCTGCGGTTTGCCTCCAACCGGATGACGATTGCCTATACCCCGCAGAGCCGGTACGCTGATGAAATCAACGCCGATCATTGGGCGGAAATTCTGCTGCGCCCGGATGTGAAGGTGGGCTTGTCGGACCCCCGCTTTGATGCTGCCGGTTACCGCATGCTGATGATCTTTCAGCTTGCCGAAACCCAACTGGACAAGCCCGCCCTGTTTGAGGATATGTTCAACGGGCAGTTCCGCTTTGGCATCAAGACCGAAGCAGGGGAAAGCGGCGTGACGGTCATCCATGTGCCGGAGGTACTGGAAACCAAACCGGGTTCCCACATCCTGATGCGCGGGGGCAGCATTGCCCTGCTGGCACTGCTGGAATCCGGCGATATTGATTATGCCTTTGAATACGAATCGGTTGCCCGCCAGCACAATTTGCAAATGGTCGCCCTGCCGGACAGCCTCAATCTCGGCTCGCCGGACGTGGATTACAGCAGCGTGATGGTGAAGCTCGACTTCCAGCGCTTCGCCTCGGTAAAACCGGAGTTTGGCGGCGGGCGGATCGGGTATGGCATCACCATCCCAACCAATGCCCCGCACCCCAGGGAGGCGCAACTCTTCCTGGAATTTTTACTGGGGGAGGAGGGGCGCGCCCTGATGGATGCCATGTACCACCCTCTCTATGACCCCGTGCTGGCTGTGGGATACGAAAACCTGCCCCCTGGCTTGCAAAAGCTGGTGGAACCCGCCCCATGAACCGCCGCACCCTCACCGTCCTGTTCAGTGTGGCAGGCGGATTGCTGCTGCTGTTCGTCCTCCTGCCGCTTGCCGCCACGCTGATTTCCACCTCCCCCGCCGAACTGGGGGAAGCCCTGGGTGACCCGGAAGTGGGCAATTCGCTTGCCCTCACGCTCACCGCCTCGGCAATTGCCACCGTGCTGGTGATGGTCACTGGCATTCCGCTGGCATACCTGCTGGCGCGGCGGCGCTTCCCCGGCAGGCGGCTGGTGGAAAGCCTGATTGACCTGCCCATTGTCATTCCCCATACCGCTGCCGGGATTGCCCTGCTGATGGTGCTGGGCAGCCGTGGGGTGGTGGGGCGCACCCTGGCACCGCTGGGCATCACCTTCGTGGATTCAGTTGCGGGAGTGGTGGCGGCAATGGCTTTTGTCAGCCTGCCCTACTTGGTGAACCTCAGCCGGGAGGCATTTGCCCTGGTGGATGTGGAACTGGAGCAAGCTGCCCTGGTGGACGGAGCCACCGCCTGGCAGTCTTTCCGCCTGGTGGTGCTGCCGATTGCCTGGCGGGGCGTGGTCAGCGGCATGTTGATGATGTGGGCGCGGGGCATCTCGGAGTTTGGCGCGGTCATCATCCTGGCGTACCATCCCAAGATTGTGCCGGTGCTGATTTTTGAGCGCTTCCAGGGCTTTGGACTGGCGTCCGCCCAGCCGGTGGCGGTGCTGCTCATCCTGGTGGTGCTGGCGGTCTTCCTGCTGCTGCGGATGGTGCTGCTGCCCCGTTCCAGCGAATGAGGCGGGTTATAATGGTCGTATGACCTCTCCCGATATGCTGGCTCTCCTGCAGCAGGCGGTGCAAGCCCGCCTGCC
>JAGVUS010000375.1 GCA_019136175.1 Chloroflexota bacterium
CGTCCCGCCTGGTTTTCTCGCTTAAGGAAATGCGCCCAGAGGACTGTGTAACAAAACCCCAGCATGAGCAGGACCGTGATTGCGCTGAGAATTGCCAGCGGGTACAGAATCCAATTTTTTTCCCATAGAATGGCAAGAACCAGTCCTGCTGCCGCTACCAGTAAACCCGCCAGGGATCGCCAACCCGAAAACGCGGGGCGATCCACCCAATCCACCCACAAAGACTGGTGAAGCAGCGGCATCAGGATGATGCCAATCCCCAAGCCCAGCCCGGTTCCTGTAACCAGTCGCAGCCAGTTGGCGGGAGTGTAGACGTGGGGAGCCGAGGGAAATAAATGCAGGTAGGAATTCAAGCCATCCACCCCAAACAAGACCAGGAAAATACCCACCACCCCCCATACCGTACGGGAAGGTAATCCACCCCACTTCCGCCAGGGCTGCTGATATACCATTGCAAGCAGTGCTCCCAGGTACATTCCGGAACAACGGGCACAAAGCGGCATGGGACGCTCACCCAGCAGGAAGGAACGCTCTTCTATTCGGTGACAGACTGCATACCCAACAGCATCTGCTTTTCCCATCACACCATTTGGGGTGTAAAGAAGCCATCCCAGAAAGATGAGAACCGCCAACACAATGGGCAGGTAAAAGGAAACCCGGGTTTGTTTGGGCATACAGCCTATTATACCTGCTGAACCCGGGAACAAACCCCGGTGCCGCTTCGTCTGGAATATGCGTAATACCCTGCGTTTCTGTAATCACGCCATTTGGCAAAAGAAAACATTTGGAGTATCATCTCTTTGGAAAAATCCTGACTGGAGCGCACTTGCAATGAAAACGATTTCGCGGATTGCCATCCTGTTCCTCACAGTATTGATAGCCGCCGGATGCACATCAAGAACGCCTGCCTTACCGGAAGCCACCGCCACCCACACCATCCCCACCGCCCTTCCGCCCACATTCACCCCGGAACCCTCACCCACCCTGGAGCCCACATCCACTCCAACACCGGAACCCACACCCCTTTACCCCCTGGAAGGATATGGACCGGTCAATTTTCCTGCTGAAATCAATCCGCTTACCGGATTGAAAGTGGATGATCCCGGTTTACTCAACCGGCGCCCGATCATCGTCAAAGTACAGAACCTGCCGCGTTACGATCGTCCCCAGTCCGGGTTGTCCCAAGCGGATATTGTTTATGAATACTACACCGAGGAAGGCTCCACCCGGTTTGCCGCCATTTTTTACGGGAAGGATGCCGAACTGGTTGCACCCATCCGGTCAGCACGTCATTTTGATACGCACATCATCCGCATGTATAAAGGTGTTTTCATCTTTGGTAGTGCCGACAGCCGTGTATTCAGCCGCCTGGTGAATGCCGAGTTTGCCGATCGACTGATACTGGAAAGTGAGCGCAGCGCTCCTGCTGTTTACCGCCTGGACCCCAACGGCAAAAATATACTTGCAACCAACACCAGGTTGATTGGCGCTGTACTGACCAATGCAAAAGTGGATAATTCCCGCCAAAACCTGGATGGTATGTATTTCAACCTGCAGGCACCCACCGGAGGTGAAGCTGCCCCCCAGGTATATGTCCGGTACTCGGCTGCCATTTATAACCGCTGGGATTATGACCCAAAAACCGGGAAATACCTCCGTTTTTCCGACACACAGAACGACATTAATGGTGCCGGGGAAGCCTACGCCCAACTGACCGACCAGCAGAATAAGCAGCCAATTACCGCAGATAACCTGGTCATCCTGTGTGTTCGCCATGAAGACCGGGAACCGGACCCCAAGGTGGAAATGCCGGATGCATCCCTGCTCGGTCAGGGCGATGCCTACATCGCCAGGGATGGGATGATCTTTAAAATCCAGTGGAAACGATTGACCGAGAAGGATGTGGTTACCCTGGTGGATGCCAATGGGAACCCCTTCCCCTTCAAACCCGGGCAGACCTGGATTGAGGTTCTTGGCGCCAACCCCAAGATTGAAAAACAGGATGCTGCAACCCGTTTTACTTTCCTCAAGGACTGGTGAACCGATCAATCCATTGATCCACTTGAACAACCTTCCAAATGGCGCTCAATGATCTTGACTTTGTTCACTCTTTATGTCATACTAACAACAGCAATCCTGCTCCACTTGGAATTGCCATTCCAACGAAAGGAGGAGGTGGTGTCGATGATCGATAGTAGTAGTTACCATACGGCTGCGGCACACCTCCTTGTTCGATAAAGGGTGCCGCAGCCAACCTGAAGACCACCATTCCCGGTGGTCTTCATGGTTTAATGGTCCTGCCTATAACCTGGAACAGGCTTTTACCGCCAGCCAGAAAAGCGCCTGACGAATTTCCCCCCGGCTTTGCCACTTTCTTCCATCCCACTCGCCGGGGATGACAACATCTCCCGCATACACCAGTTCGCCAAATTCCACTCCCCGGAACTGCGACACAGCAAAAAATGCAGCTGCTTCCATTTCCACAATTTCACAGCCCTCAGCAGCACGACGGTTACGCCGGAGGGGGGTCTCGCGGTAAAAACAATCCGTTGTCCAGGATTTCACCTTATGGACGGGAACCTGGTGTTCCTCCAGCACCGCTGCCAGTGCGGCGACTGCCCGCGGACTGGCAGAGATTTCCCGGCTGGGCGCGATGTATTGATATGAAGTCCCTTCATCCCGCACCGCAGTTTCAATGATAAATATGTGTCCAACATCATGTGAACCATCCAGCACGCCGCTGCCACCACAAGCAATCATCCGCCTGCCGCCAAATGCAATCACCTCGTCCAGGAAACCTGCTGCCAGCGGAGCCCCCAGTCCGGGATGATAGACAAACATGGGCGGCTCCTGCCCCACAAGTTCATAGACAGGATTGGGACCCAGTTCCGATGAAAGATGGAAGCGCAGCCGGAGTTTTCCTTCGGCAACAAGTGTTTTCAGCACATCCTGAAAGAAACACAGGACACCATGCGGAGGCAGGGCTTCCTCCGGTCTGGGCGGGCGCGGATTGATGATGGCATTGTGTTCAGGGTCAAATTCCAGGATGGGAAAATCTGTCATGCTTCCACTTCTCCATGCCTGGCAAACTCCCGCAGTGCGTCCGCAGCAATCCAGCGTGCGGCAGGAGATTGAATCGCCTGCATTTCTCGGGCAGTCTGGATTGCGGCTTGCATCAGAGCCGGGTTGCGCTTGCCAATCTGCCGCAGTGCCCAATTGACTGCTTTCTTGACAAAATTTCGCTGATCGGTTGATTCCCGCAGGATAACCGGTAAAAATTGCAGGAAGGTTTCATCCGGAGATCGCCTGTCATGCCATGCCAGCGCAGCCATTAACGCAAACCCGGCACGCTTGACAAATTCCTCCCGCCTGCCTGCCCATTCCAATGCCTTATCCACTGCATAGGGCGTACGGTCGAACAGGTTGCTGCACACCTGGTCGCACACATCCCAGGAGTCAAAGTCCATTACCCAGGCATCCATCTGCTCCGGCGTCACCTGGTTGGGATTGTCCACCAGAGCAGCCAGGATGCGCGCCTCGTGGATTCCGGTTGCCCACAAATCCAGCGC
>JAGVUS010000287.1 GCA_019136175.1 Chloroflexota bacterium
TGGGATAGGGTAGTCCACCCTATCCCATCAGGATTCATGTGAACGACTGGTCATCTTCCATTTCCTGTTCCTTAAATTCCCGGAACAGATGCGCCATGGCAATATAGGTTTTTAAGTTGATTGCTGATACCTTGAATTCCAGCAGGTAGCCGGGTTCCAGGTACAGTTTATAGACGCTTCGGTCGCGAAAGGATGGCAGGGAAGGGATGGCGCTGGCGCCCATCAGGTTGGCAATCGGAACAAACGCCGGGCGCAGGGAAGCTTTTGTCCCCCTGCGATGGTTTAAATAATCGACAAGGGGTTCCGCCTGCTCCAGGGAGAAAGTATCCCGCACCTGGGATAGATAATATCTCCATCCCTCTGTGGCATTAGAAATACCAAACGGCTCCAGCAAACGCATCGCATCTGTTTTCGCCATAAACGGTTGAAAGGTAATCACCTGCATGATGGCTGGTTTCCCTTTCCTATCGCGGTAGCTGATCTCCGCCCGAACGGTAAAACGTCCGTCCCAGGTGCGCCTGCCTGCGGGATCACCGGCTGGATTTGGTGGGCCCGAACGGTAAAACGTCCGTCCCAGGTGCGCCTGCCTGCGGGATCACCGGCTGGATTTGGTGGGGAGTCCGTCATTTCGTTGCTCCTTTCCTCTCAATGAATCCCTTCATCCTGATTCATTGTACAACCAATCAGGGCATCGTCATCAACGTCTTTCCGGGATGACGTGTGGAAATCAGTGACAGGAATTGATCAGAACTGACTGGACAGATGGTCTGCCAGGTACTGGCGCAGGTACTGCCCGGTATAGGATTGGGGAACGGCGCACACCTGTTCGGGGGTGCCAATGGCAACCACTTCCCCGCCCCGGTCGCCACCTTCAGGTCCAAGGTCAATGATGTAATCCGACACCTTGATGATGTCCGGGTTATGTTCAATAATCAATACCGAGTTTCCGGCGTCCACCAGCCGCTGCAATACTTCAATCAACTTGTGAACATCCGCAGCATGTAAACCCACTGAAGGCTCATCCAGCACATACAGGGTGCGCCCGGTAGCCCGCCGGGAGAGTTCCTTTGCCAGCTTCACGCGCTGGGCTTCTCCGCCGGAAAGCGTTGTTCCCGACTGCCCAATTTTGATATAACCCAACCCCACTTCCTGCAGCAGCTTCAACTTGTTGACAAGTGATGGGAACGCCGAAAAAATCTCCAGCGCAGTATCCACCGTGGAATCCAGTACATCCGCAATGGAAAATCCCTTGAACCGCACCTGGAGGGTTTCCCGGTTAAAGCGGGTTCCATGGCAGACATCACACGGCACATATACATCCGGCAGAAATTGCATTTCAATGCGAAGCTGCCCCTGCCCCTGGCAGGCTTCGCACCGTCCACCGTGAACATTGAATGAAAAACGACCCGGTTTGTACCCGCGCATCTTGCTTTCAGGCAATTCGGAATACAGCGACCGGATTTCATCAAACAAACCGGTATAGGTGGCAGGGTTACTGCGGGGAGATCGTCCAATGGGGGATTGATCAATATTGATGATCTTGTCCAGGAAATCCACCCCTTCAATGGCATCATAATCACCCGGCTGCGTATGTGCCCGGTTTAATTGGCGTGCCAATGTGTTATACAGGACATCTACCATCAGGGTTGATTTGCCGGAGCCGGAAACTCCTGTAATACACACCAACAAGCCAAGCGGGATCTCCACGTTGATATTTTTTAAGTTATTCGAGCGTGCCCCCAGGATGCGCAGCCGCTTGCCATTCCCCACCCGGCGTGTCTCCGGGATTGGCACCCGCAGCCTGCCGCTGAGGTATGCGCCGGTCAGAGAGTCCGGGCTTGCCAGGATATCATCAATGGTGCCTTCGCCAACCACCTTGCCGCCATGCTCCCCCGCCCCAGGACCCAGGTCGAGGATCCAATCTGCAGACCGAATGGTTTCCTCATCATGCTCCACCACCAGCACCGTATTGCCCAGATCCCGCAGGTTCTTCAGGGTTGCCAACAGCCGGTTATTATCGCGCGGGTGCAGCCCAATGGACGGCTCGTCCAACACGTAGAGGACGCCCATCAACCGCGAACCAATCTGCGTGGCAAGACGGATGCGCTGTGCTTCCCCCCCGGAAAGGCTGCCGGAGGAGCGGCGAAGCGTCAGGTAGTCCAATCCCACGTCCACCAGGAATCCCAGCCGGGCGCGGATTTCTTTGAGAATCCGTTCCGAAATGATTTTCTGCCGGTCGTTTAAGGGAGATTGTGCTGATTGAAGGTGATCGACCCAGGCAAGTGTCTTCACAACCGGCCACCCGGTCACCTCAATGATGTTCGCACCATTCACTGTTACCGCCAGCGCTTCCGGGCGCAGCCGGTTACCGCTGCAGGTGGGGCAGGGACGGTCACTCATATATTCGGCAATCTTATTGCGGACATAGTCGGAATTGGTTTCCCGGTAGCGCCTCTCCAGATTTCTAACAACCCCCTCAAACGGGGTTTGATAACTCACCTGGCGCTCGCGGGAAGACACATTAATGCTCACCTGCTGCCCATTGGTTCCGTATAAAATCAGGTCCAACTTTTCCTGGGAAAGGGAACGAACCGGTGCATTCAAGTCAATATTATACTGCCGGGCAACAGCTTCCACCATTCCCCAGTAATACATCCCCTGTTCGCGCGGTCCGCTCCATTCCAATGCCACGATGGCACCTTCATTCAAGGACCGGTCCATGTCAGGGATCAACAAATCCGGATCAATTTCCTGCTTGTTACCCAAGCCCTGGCAATCGGGGCAGGCACCGTGAGGGGTGTTGAATGAAAAGGTGCGCGGTTCAATCTCCGGCAGGCTGACTCCATGTTCCGGGCAGGCTAGGTGCTCGGAAAAGTACAAATCCTGCGTTGGCTCCACCGAGAGATTCTGCACAGTCAGGTAGCCCTCCCCCACCTTGAGGGCGGTTTCCACCGAGTCCGTCAGGCGGGAGCGCTCCTGGTTGGCAGCCTCCTGGTCTTCGGAATGATTGATCACCAGTCGATCCACTACGGCTTCAATTGTGTGGATTTTATAGCGATCCAGCGTTATTTCATCCTCCAGGCTCATCACCTGCCCATCCACCCGTACGCGGACAAACCCGGCTTTACGGATTTCCTCGAAGACAGCCTGGTAAGTCCCCTTGCGCCCACGGATAATGGGAGCAAGGATCAGCAGCCGTGTACCATCCGGGAGGTGAAGCAACAGGTCCACAATTTCCTGCGCAGATTGTTTGATCACCTCGCGCCCGCAGACCGGGCAGTGGGGAATGCCCACCCGGGCAAACAGGGTCACCGTGCCAACCGTGGAGCGTGGGTTGTGCGAAGTACTTTTCTGGTCAATGGAAACTGCCGGGGACAAACCATCAATGTAATCCACATCCGGTTTTTCCATCTGTCCCAGGAACTGGCGGGCATACGCCGAGAGGGATTCAACATATCTCCGCTGCCCTTCGGCAAAGATGGTATCAAATGCCAGCGAGCTTTTGCCTGAACCCGAGAGACCGGTAATGACAACCAGCTTGTCCCGTGGGATTTCCACGGTGATGTTTTTCAAATTATGGGCACGCGCCCCGACTACACGAATGACATTTTGAGACATAACACCTCGATCCAGCTTATCCAGCGCAACCTTGAATTATACCATCCCGATTGGGGCATGGCAGACCCGGTTAACATCCGCTGGACATCGTCGGGAGAATAGAACACTCATTCCATTATAATGAACTTCCGTTCTATATACAAGGCTTTTTGCAAGAAACCAGGCAGGCAAATTTCAACTTGAACCAGATTGTCTCATGTATAATCATTGCATCTCAGTTTTAAAGGACATTCCCATGGAAGAAAAACAGCATAAGCGCGCCATTCGAGCCTGGACGATGTACGACTGGGCAAATTCAGCGTTTGCTACAACCATCATGGCAGCCGTATTGCCCGTGTATTATTCCTCCGTTGCTGCGGCAGGAATTCCTGCTCATATGGCAACTGCCTACTGGGGGTTCACCACCTCCATTTCCGCCCTGCTGGCTGCCATCCTCAGCCCCGTTTTGGGAGCTGTGGCGGATTTCCAGGGGAGTAAAAAGAAATTTTTAACCATCTTCATGGTAATCGGCGTCACCGGCACTGCCCTGCTGTACTTCGTCCGCAGCGGTGATTACCTGCTGGCATCCCTTTTCTTCCTGTTCGGCAATATTGGGTTTGCTGGAAGCCTGGTATATTATGATGCCCTGCTGCCCCATGTTGCCCGACCGGATGAGATCGACCAGGTGTCGTCCCGTGGCTACGCCATGGGATATATTGGCGGCGGTGTGCTGCTGGCAATCAACCTTGTGATGATCATGCTGGTTCCTTCCTTTTTCCCGGAGGAGCAGGCTGGGACCATTACGCAATTAATGACCCGCCTCAGCTTTGTAACTGTTGCTGTCTGGTGGTTCATTTTCACCCTGCCGCTCCTGAAAACCGTCTCGGAACCGCCCCGGCGATTAATGCCAGGCGAAGAAAATTTCAAGCCCATCCAGGCAAGCTTCAGCCGGTTGGCAAAAACCTTCAAGGACATCCGCCGGTTCCGCGACCTGGCGCTTTTCCTGCTTGCCTTCTGGATTTATGCCAATGGCATTGGAACCATCATCACCATGGCAACCATTTACGGTGCAGAGATTGGCATCAGCCAGACCACCCTGATTGGCACCCTGCTGATGGTGCAGTTCCTGGCAGCCCCCTTCGCCATCGGGTTTGGCTGGCTTTCCAAGAAAATTGGCACCAAAACTTGCATTTACCTCAGCCTGACCATTTACACCCTGATTGCCATTGCAGGATATTTTCTCAAACATGAATGGCAGTTCTGGGTGCTTGGCGCAGCAGTGGCAACAGTCCAGGGAGGTTCCCAGGCGCTCAGCCGTTCCCTGATGGGGAAAATGATTCCAAAGAGCAAATCGGCGGAATTCTACGGTTTCTTTGCCGTATTTGAGAAATTTGCCAACATCCTGGGACCCGCCCTGTTTGGCTTGGTGTCCACCATCATGGGAGAAAGCCGGCTCAGCATCGTGTCCCTGGTCATCTTCTTTGGGTTGGGCATCTTCATTCTCACCAAAGTTAATGTGGAACGCGGCATCCAATCCGCCCAGTTGGATGAAAAGGAGATGGATGCCAGCAACCAGCTCGCTGCTGGAACCCCAGCCTGATTCCAGATACTGCTCATATAAAACAATCACCCCCTGCCAAACCGCGGGGGGTGAAAATTTTAATGAGCAGAATAAAGCTAGATAAAACTAGGCTTCTGTCGTCAGTTGATAGAGTTCCACCAGCACACCGCCGGTGCTTTTGGGATGGACAAACGCCATTTTACGCCCGGGCAACACCTGGGGGGTTTCATTGATCAACCGGACACCCTTTTCCTTCAACTGCACCAGCATTGCGTCAATATCATCCACCTCAAAGCACAAGTGATGCATACCACCGCCGCGTTCTGCCAGGAATTTTGCCACTCCGGTATCCTCGCTGGTGGGCTTGACCAGTTCCACTTCACTGTCACCCACGGGAATGAAAGCAACAACTGCTTTCTGGCTGGGAACATCTTCGATGTGATCCACAGCAAGCCCCATGGCATCCCGCCAGAAACCCAACGAACCATCCACATCATTCACAGCAATAGCCACGTGGTTGAGTTTTGTTATCTTCGCCATTTTTTCTCCAGGTTCAAATCAGAAAATGAGGGAAGCGGGGGAGCCGGAAGGGACCGATGATCGCTGCTTTGAACCGGCTCCAACCCGCAACCTTTCCAGTTATGCCCAGGCTGGGGGATTATATTCCCCCCACACCTGGCGGAGGACGCCGCAGACTTCACCCAATGTAATGTCGTGATCCACGCACTCAATAAAGAGGGGCATCAGGTTTTCATTGGTGCGGGCAGTTGCTTCCAGTCGTCCGAGTAATTCACTTACTTTGGCAGAATCCCGGCTGGCACGCAGTTCTTGCAGGCGCGTTCGGGCATTGGTCTCAATGGATGGATCCACGGAGAGCCGTTCCAATTCCATTTTTTCCTGGATCTGGAATGCATTCACACCCACAACAACCTGTTCCTTGTTTTCCACCGCCCGCTGATAGCGATAGGCGGAATCCTGGATTTCACCCTGCATATATCCGTTTTCAATTGCCGCCAGCGCTCCACCCAGATCGTCAATTTTTTGGATGTATTCCATGGCACGTCGGCAAATTTCATCTGTCAGGTATTCAATTACGTAGGACCCAGCCAATGGGTCAATGGTATCCGCCACGCCCGACTCGTGGGCGATAATTTGCTGAGTGCGCAGTGCGACCCGCACCGATTTCTCCGTTGGCAGCCACAAAGCTTCATCCATACTGTTGGTATGCAGGGATTGGGTCCCACCCATCACTGCCGCCAGAGCCTGGATGGCAACCCGGACAATATTGTTTTCCGGCTGTTGAGCAGTTAACGTGGAGCCGCCTGTCTGGGTATGAAAACGCAGCATCCAGGATTTGGGATCCTTTGCACCAAACCGCTCCCGCATAATCAGTGCCCACAACCGGCGGGCAGCCCGGAACTTGGCAACTTCTTCCAGAAAATCATTGTGTGCAGCAAAGAAGAATGAAAGCTGGGAGGCAAACTTATCCACCTCCAACCCGGCATCCATCGCCGCCTGGACATAGGCAATTGCATCCGCCAGGGTGAATGCCACTTCCTGGACTGGAGCAATACCGGAAGATATCGGTAATCAGCCGCAGGGAAGGCTTGGGCGGGAAGATGTACGTCCCGCGCGCCACGTACTCTTTTAAAACATCATTCTGAATCGTTCCGCGTAGCGAACCTTCAGCCGCACCCTGGCGTTTTGCAACGGCAATGTACATCGCCAGCAAAATGGCTGCCGGTGCGTTGATGGTCATGCTGGTGGAAACCTTGTCCAGCGGGATATCGCGGAAAAGCGTTTCCATATCCCGTACCGAGGATATCGATACACCCACCTTGCCCACTTCCCCCAATGCCATGGGATCATCTGCATCATAACCAATCTGGGTGGGCAGGTCAAAAGCCACCGAAAGCCCGGTTTGTCCCTGTTGTAGCAGGTAGCGGTAACGCTGGTTGGATTCCTCCGCCGTTGCATACCCGGCATACTGGCGCATCGTCCAGAATCTGCCCCGGTACATTGTCGGCTGGACGCCGCGTGTAAATGGATACTCGCCGGGAAAGCCAAGTTCCTGCATGTAATCTTGTTCCTGC
>JAGVUS010000127.1 GCA_019136175.1 Chloroflexota bacterium
GTTGCGGAAATCCGCCACCCTGCCCTGTCCATCCGTCAGGCGACCATCATCCAGGATTTGCAGCAGGGAGTTCCAGACCTCCGGGTGGGCTTTTTCAATTTCATCAAAGAGGATAACACGGTATGGGCGACGCCGGACTGCTTCGGTCAGCTGACCGCCCTCTTCGTACCCCACGTATCCGGGGGGTGCGCCAAACAGGCGCGAAACCGTATGCTGCTCGCGATACTCGCTCATATCCAGGCGGACCAGAGCTTCGGCATCACCAAACATGAACTCTGCCAGCGCTTTTGCCAGCTCGGTTTTCCCCACACCGGAAGGACCGATGAAAATAAACGAACCAATCGGTCGGCTGGGATCCTTCAAACCAGCACGCGCCCGTCGGATGGCATCCGAAACGGCATGAATGGCTTCCTCCTGCCCAATGATGTGCTCGTGGAGGCGTTCCTCCATGTGGAGCAGTTTTTCCGCTTCCGTTTCCATCATCTGGCTGACCGGTATGCCCGTCCACTGGGCAACCACCTCGGCAATATCATTGACATCCACCACTTCGTCCAGCTTGTGATCCGCTTCCCAACGGTCACGTTCTTCGCTAAAATCACTTTCCAGGCGCAGGCGTTCCGCTTTCTTGCGGGCAGCCCGTTCATAATCCCGTTCCACGCCTGCCTGCTCTTCCTCGGCACGCAAGCGGTCCAGTTCCACTTTCTTTTGCTTTAATTCCGGCGGCATGGAGTAGAGGGCAACCCGCAGCTTGGCGGCTGCCTCGTCCATCAGGTCAATTGCCTTGTCAGGCAGTCGGCGGTCCGTGACATACTGTGCGGAAAGCCGCGCCGCCGCCACCAGGGCTTCATCAGAGAAGTGAACCTTGTGATGCGCCTCATAGCGGTCACGCAGACCGTAGAGCATTTTGATCGTATCCTCCACGGTCGGTTCCTCAACAAAAACCGGGGCAAAACGACGCTCCAACGCGGCGTCCTTTTCAATATATTTCTGGTACTCATCCAGGGTGGTTGCGCCAACACACTGTAATTCACCGCGTGATAATGCGGGTTTCAACATATTGGATGCGTCCATGGCACCCTGCGCTGCACCTGCACCAACCACGGTATGCAGTTCATCAATGAACAGAATGATTTCGCCTTCCGAACGTTGAACTTCTTCAATCGCTGCCTTCAGGCGTTCTTCAAATTCACCGCGGAAGCGGGAACCCGCAATCATGGCACCCAGGTCGAGGGAAATGACCCGCCTGCCCATCAGAATTTCCGGAACATCGTTGCTGGCAATCTTCTGCGCCAGACCTTCCACAATGGCGGTCTTGCCCACACCCGCCTCTCCAATCAACACCGGGTTATTCTTGGTGCGCCGCGAGAGGATCTGCATGACACGCCGAATTTCCATATCCCGTCCAATGACCGGATCCAGTTTGCCTTCCCGTGCCAGTGTGGTCAGGTCACGCGAATATTTTTCCAGCACCCGGTAGCGGGTTTCCGCCTGCGGATCTGTAACTCGCTGCCCGCCCCGCAGCTGAAGAACCGCTTCATTAACCCGTTCGCGCGTGACACCTGCTCCTTCCAGCAGGCGGGCAGCAGGTGTATTGCGCTCGGTCAGGATCGCCAGGAAGATATGCTCGGTGGAGATGTATTCATCCTTCAACCGGCTGGCTTCTTCATTCGCCAGGTCAATGATGCGCTTGACGCGCGGCGTGATGAAGATCTGCCCCTGTCCACCAGCAAAAATGCTGGCTTTAGGACTGGTGCGCAAAATGTAATCCAGCCTTTCCGTCAGCATGGCTGGGTCCACTTTGAGGATTTCCAGGATTTGCGAAATCACTCCCTGGGGTTGTTCAATCAATGCCAGGAGCATATGTTCGGTATCAATCTGGTTATGCCCGTAGCGCTGGATGATCTCGGCAGCACGCTGGGCAGCTTCCTGGGCTCGTTCAGTAAAACGATCAAATCGCATCATAGGTTTCGTTCCTTCCTTTTCAACCCTTTCTTGGGCTTGAAGGCATTATAGCACGACGGGGTTAATCCAATCATAACAGTGCATAAGAATTATATCAGAGGCTTTCCTTGCAGGACTGCAACACCATCCCTACCCAAAGTGCAAGGTTCATTCCACATTTTATGGATTGCCGCGTGCAAAAGTCGGGTAAAATGATACCTGTATCTTGGACCACGAGTTGACACCATGATTGATTTTTTCCAGACTCTCCATCCAATCCTCCAAGCACTCCTTGCGACCCTGTTCACCTGGGGTGTGACTGCACTGGGGGCAGCGGGCGTCTTTCTGACCCGCCAAGTGAACCAGCGTCTGCTGAATGGCATGCTTGGTTTCGCCGCCGGCGTCATGATTGCCGCCAGCTACTGGTCCTTGCTGGCGCCAGCGATTGAAATGTCCGGCGGGAGCTGGGTTCCAGCAGTCATCGGCTTCCTTTTGGGTGCGGGATTCCTGTTTGGAATTGACAAGCTCCTGCCCCACCTGCACATTGGAATCCCCAACATGGCACCGGAGGGCATTCATACCACCTGGAAGCGCAGCGTCCTGCTTGTTTCTGCAATTGCCCTGCACAACATCCCCGAAGGATTGGCAGTGGGGGTGGCGTTCGGTGCGGCTGCCATTGGACTGGAACAGGCATCCCTGACCGGCGCTGTGGCACTGGCAATTGGCATTGGGCTGCAGAACTTTCCCGAAGGGCTGGCTGTTTCCGCCCCTCTGCGGAGGGAAGGATTGTCGCGCTGGCAATCCTTCTTCTGGGGGCAGCTCTCCGCAATAGTGGAACCGATTGCCGGTGTTGTGGGAGCCGCCGCCGTCCTGTTGATGCGCCCCATCCTGCCCTATGCGCTGGCATTTGCCGCCGGTGCCATGATTTACGTCGTCATCGAGGAACTCATCCCCGAAGCTCAGCAGGGGGAACATTCGGATATCTCTACAATCGGAACTATGCTGGGGTTTGCCATCATGATGCTGCTGGATGTAGCGCTTGGCTGAGTCCAAAACCCGCACCACCCGCCTGACCCGTGCTGCCCTCCTCCTGGGCGGTTTCTTTGCCCTGGATAAAGGTGTTGCATTTGTCCGCCAGGTCATCATTGCCCAACAATTCGGTCTATCCGCGGAACTGGATGCATTCAATGTTGCCAACAATCTGCCGGATATGTTATTTGCATTGATCTCCGGTGGTGCGCTGGCAATGGCTTTCATACCAGTACTCTCGGAAGTTCTCAATCGTGACGGTCAAAAAGCCGCCTGGGATCTCTTCAGCCGGATTGCCAACCTGGCATTCCTGGTCACAGCCGGACTGGCTGTGGTGGTTTTGATTTTCGCCCCCCAGATTGTGCGCAGTGAGGTGGGAATTGCCCCAGGGTTTGGCACGCCCCAGCAGGACCTGGTGATTGACCTGATGCGGTTGAACCTGGTTGCCACGTTAATTTTCTCCATCAGCGGGCTGGTGATTGCCGGATTGCAGGCAAACAAGCATTTCCTGCTGCCTGCCCTGGCGCCGATTCTTTACAATATTGGTCAAATCTTTGGCGCATTAATCCTTGC
>JAGVUS010000480.1 GCA_019136175.1 Chloroflexota bacterium
TGGTAATTCAAATAGGGCACTGCGGATATGGTTCAGGAGAATCAGAGGGTTATCCGGATTGATGTAAACAGATTCGGGATTTTGATCCAGAAGGTATTCTGGATGCCGGATGATATATTGATCCATGGGATTTGCGGAAGAAATCATCAATGTCAGTGATGTTGAATTTCGCCTCCCAACTCTTCCAGATTGCTGCCGGAAACTTGAAATGGAGCCGGGATAACCAACAACCAGAACAGCATCCAGTTTACCAATATCAACCCCTAATTCGAGAGCATTGGTCGAGACAACCATTTTCAGAGTGCCATCTCTAAGGTTTCCCTCAATTTCCCGCCGTTCGGATGGTAAATAACCACTTCGATATCCGCGAACATTTTTATGTTGAAAGGGAAGTGTTGATCTTAACAAGCGAATCAGTGATTCCACTCCTTTTCTTGAACGGATGAACAAAATCGTCTGAATATTATTACTCAACAAATCCTTTGATAAAGTAACAACCTCACTTACTGCACTCTTGCGGAGTCCTAAGTCCGGGTCTACCACAGGAGGATTGTAGAGAATAAAAATACGTTTGCCGTGTTCTGCACCATCCTCAGAGATCAAATCGACGGGTTCCTCAAGCATAGCCTGAGACATCTCAATTGGATTGGAAATGGAAGCTGACGTAAAAATAAACTGAGGGAAGCCACCGTAAAAATTTGCCACACGTTTCAGCCGGCGAAGTATATTGGCAATATGTGACCCAAACACTCCCCGGTAATGATGTGCTTCGTCCAGTACCACATATCTCAATCGTTGGAAAAATTTCGACCAATTGGTGTGATGGGGGAGTATTCCCATGTGAAGCATATCCGGATTGGTAAGGATCACATTGGCATTTTGCCTTATGGCGGTCCTTTGACCAAGCGGGGTGTCGCCATCGTAAACACCCAGCGATAACCGGTTTGGTGTTATTGCCGATAGAGATGTAATCAACCTTTCGAACTGATCGTACTGGTCATGAGCAAGTGACTTTGTGGGATAAATACATAAGGCTGTTCCAGGTTCTGTTGTTACCAACGATTCCATGATTGGCAATTGATAGCATAGCGACTTGCCGCTGGATGTTCCACTTGTGATAATGACATGTTTTCCCGAATGGATTTTTTCCCATGCTTCATACTGGTGGATAAACAATTGGTTTATCCCCACGCGTTGGAGAACCGTCCGAATATCAGAAGATAGTTCATCGGGAAAATCCCTGGTTATCGGTCCTCGCGCAGGAATTTCCCAATAATGCTCTACGCAACACCATATCCCTGGTTCTTCACGCCAGGCGGCAACTAATCGTTCAATCGTGTCCATAATAGGTCAAACAATTGTATCAGTTCCTTCCCAAGCCACCATTCAAGATGCTCTTCAAAATCAAATTAAGTATATAATCTTCACATCCAATCATCTCATCCCAACACGGAGATTGCCATGGCACCTCATCCAACCAATCAACATTTTGCACTAACAAAACGCAGATGGTTTGTTTTTGCAATATTTTTCTTTTTCATGCTTCTTCATCAATCTGACAAATTGCTGATTTCTCCCCTGACAACTGACATTATGAAAGAGTTTAATATTAACGAAGCGCAAATGGGATTGGTGACCTCAGGCGCAATTATTGTCGGTGCTTTTTTCTATCCCTTGTGGGGCTATCTATACGATCGCTTTGCCCGCTCTAAACTTCTGGCGTTGGCATCGTTTATCTGGGGAGCAACCACATGGATCAGCGCAGTTGCCCGAACCTACCCTGCTTTTCTGGCAAGTCGTGCATCCACGGGTATCGACGACTCAAGTTATCCGGGTATCTATAGTTTGATGTCAGATTACTTTCCCCCGAAAATTCGAGGGAAAGTATATGGTTTCCTGCAAATCACATCCCCACTGGGATATCTTATTGGAATGGTTTTAGCATTAATCTTGGGAGGAATGATTGGCTGGCGTTCCGTATTCTATATCACAGGTTCACTCGGCATATTACTGGCAATCATTATATTTTTCGGCGTCAAGGAAGCCCCAAGGGGTGGGAGTGAACCGGAACTTGAAAACATTGAACAAAAGATACAATATAAATTTAATTGGAAGACAGCTCGCGACCTTTTTAAACGGAAAAGCTGGTTGCTATTGCTAACCCAAGGTTTTTTTGGAGTTTTTCCATGGCAGGTAATCACCTTCTGGTTTTTTCATTATCTCGAAACAGAACGGGGATTTGATTCGAACCAACAATTAATTACCATGGGAATAGCCATCTTGTTCCTGGCTGCCGGTTACCCAATCGGTGGGATCCTGGGCGATTATTTCTTCCGAAAAAATCCACGGGGAAGGTTATTTGTTGCAGCAACAGGTGTTATTCTGGGGGCAATATTGCTGTGGATTACCATGACAATTCCGGATGAAAATGTTCTCCTATTTACGATCATGTTGTGCCTGAGTGCGATTTTCATACCATTTGCCTCGCCAAATGTCATATCCACAGTGTACGACATTACACTCCCCGAGGTGAGAAGCACTGCAAATGCAATCCAGTACTTTGTGGAACAGGGGGGGTCTGCGGTTGCCCCCACATTGGCTGGATTGATTGCTGTATCTTCCTCAATGAAGGATTCCATATTAATCATTTGTACTGGAGCCTGGGTATTATGTTTTATCTTCTTCCTGTTTGCCATGAAGCTATTACCCAAGGACATCAATACGTTACGACAACAGCTTAAGGAGAGGGCAGAGCTGGAACAACAAGCATCTGATACGGGAGTTTCAGAATAATGCCGGATATCTTTCAAGCGATCTTGATATTTTTGCTTGGATCGCTAATTGGCATCGGAATAATTTACCTCTCGGATGTTCTGCCCGCTCATCGAAAATTGGCGAGACCGGGATGTACAAATTGTTCCCTTCCATTTTCATGGTGGAAATATGTCAGCTTAAAATCCTGCATTCATTGTGGACAGAAAAGGAAGCTCCGCGATTGGATCGTTCTGCTATCCAGTCCATTGTTATGCCTGCTGGTCTGGTTCCTCCCTCCCCCAAAAATCCCGGCAATCATCGCGATGATCCTTTTTGCTTATCTGGGCACCATCACTATCATCGATCTTGAGCATCGACTGATCCTTCACCTCACCAGCCTGGTGGGGGCTATCATAACCATTGTGGTTGGGACATTTTGGCTCAACAATGACGGGATAATTGGAAAATCCTTTGTTTCAACCCTGTTGGGTGGAGCAGGAGGGTTTGGTATTCTGTTTCTTCTATATATCATGGGTATAGGTTTCTCAAAATTAATGAGCCGGCTTCGAAAAACCCCTATCGAAGAAGAAGCCATGGGATTTGGGGATGTAACTCTGGCAACAGTACTTGGTTTCCTGTTAGGGTGGCCAAGAATTGCCGTCAACATCATTGGGACCATTTTACTTGCCGGTTTATTCAGCCTCGTTTATATTCTAGTTCGCCTTGCACTAAAAAAGTACCAGGCATTCCAGCCAATTCCTTAC
>JAGVUS010000117.1 GCA_019136175.1 Chloroflexota bacterium
TCAATGTCCTGGCGCTGCAGGTGGATGCCGATAACGCCCAGATGGTCTATGCTGCCGCGGTTGGGGGAGCGTATGTCAGTGCTGACCGGGGCTTGACCTGGTCGCAAGCCCACAACAGCCTGACGGGCTGGACGTTCCAGTCCATCCAGGTGGACCCATTGGACCACGACATCATCTACTTTGGAACCAAAGAAAGCGGAACCTATCGCTGGAATCGCAGCCCATAAAGTTCCATCCATATCCATTAAATCTCTGCCCGGGTGGGAAAATTTTTCCCACCCGGACATTTTTATAGGATTTCGATCGAATGATATGGAGCCCGGGCGTCATCCAATACCTGGTGGATCAACGGCAAATCTGTGGAATTACAACGGACGCAGACACCGCAATCAGAGCTGAGGTGGCGCGGCACCGGGATGAGCTTGCAGGCAAGTCCACTTGCCTGAAATAGTTTCTCAATCCGCAGTGCGTGACTGGTGGAATCCACCAGGATCACCGCATGGGAAGCGTTCATTGTACCTCCCTGGCAATTTGCCGGATGGCAAATAATGCTTGGTCAATATCATCCATTGTATTGAATACGCCCAATCCAAAACGAATACAGCCCTCCGGAAACGTACCAATGGTATGGTGGGCGGCAGGTGCACAATGGAGCCCAACCCGGCAGAGGATGCCAAATTCCTCGTCCAGTTGAAGTGCAGCGGTGGAAGGTGAGACCCCCCGGATGTTAAATCCAATCGTGGCAGTCTGTTGGCTGGCGGATTGGGTTCCATAAATGGTAATTCCGGGAATTTCTGCCAGACCGACCAGCAGGCGATTGCAGAGGTTCACTTCATGGGATCGAATTGCCTCCACCCCCATGGAAGAAATCCACCGGATGGCTGCCAGTAGACCGGCAAGTCCCACGCTGTTGGGAGTGCCGCTCTCGTACCGGTCTGGAAGAAACCCGGGTTGGGTTTCATGCTCCGAACGGCTGCCGGTTCCCCCTTGGCGGATGGGGGCAAGGAGTTCATGATCCACCCGGGTTCCCAGGACAAGCCCTCCGGTTCCAGTAGGACCGTACAGGGATTTATGACCGGTGAATGCCAGGAAATCAATGGAATCCTGTTCCATGTGGATGGGAAATACTCCTGCTGTTTGGGCGGCATCCACCAACAGATAAATTTGATGGCGGTGGGCAATCTCACCTGCCAGGCGGATGGGCAGCATCGTACCGCAGACATTGGACGCATGAGTGAGAACAATTAATCGTGTCTTAGGCTGTATGGCATCTTCGATCTGTTGGGGATCCAGTCTCCCATCTGGCGAACATGGTACACAGGTAACACTCACTCCTTTTGACTCCAATACTCGCAGTGGTCGCATGACGGCATTATGCTCCATGCTGGATGTCACCACGTGGTCGCCTGGATGCAAAAAGCCATGCAGTACCAGGTTGATTGCATCCGTGATGTTTTGCCCAAAAATCACCCGCAAGGGATCTGGAGCACCAAACAGGCTGGCGATTTCCTCCCGCGCCTGGTACACCATCCTGGCTGCTTCCACTGACATGCGGTGTCCGGACCGCCCCGGATTGGCGGCGGATTGCTCCAGGAACTGGACGATGGCGGCTGCCACACCTGGTGGCTTGGGCCAGGATGTGGCAGCATTATCCAGATAGATGGCACCGTCCTTTGTGCGGCTGGAAGGAACAGGCAATCCGCTCATCATTTGGACAAGACCAGGCGGAATTCATCCCCATCCTGGGTGATTTCCACCTTGCATTTACGGAATTCTGCCATGCGGCGGACGTTTTCGCGGGAAGTAACCGTATCCACCAGGACTTCAATGGGAAATACACCTTCTTCAATTGCTTTTTGAGCCAGCATGACTGGCTGCGGGCAGGACAACCCGCGGGCATCAACCAATTTGTTCATTTTTCCTCCTTTATGCGGTTTTTTCCCGCATGGTAAACCCAATGACAATACAGACCAAAATTCCAAGAATAACGGCAACCATGCCCGCCGTGGAAAGACCGCCTACTTTCAATACACCGTCCACAACTGCATCTGTTTTTGCTGCCAGGTTGAAGTTGTGAGCAAAAGCAGCCCCGGTAATCATTCCAAGCACAAATACACCGGAATCACCATCTCCCTCACCAGACAGGAACAATTGCCGCCCTGGGCAGCCGCCTGCCAGTGCATATGCCAATCCAGCTAAAACCATCCCCAGAATATTCCACAATAGATTGCTGTGAGCAATTGGTTGGGCGGTGTAGCCAGGATTGAATTGACCCAGGACCAGGTTGGTCAGGAATGCCATGACCAGCAGTGCCAGCAGACCGCTCAGCAGGTGGAAATCCCGCATAAGAATGACGTCACGGACTGCACCCATGGTGCAGAAACGGGTGCGCTGGGCAAGAAAACCAATCAATAAACCGATCCCCAGGGAGATGAGCAGGGGAGCATGCAAAGATCCGGGTCCTTTTTCGCTGGAAAAGATGGGTCCCCCTTCGCTAAAGACCGGCTGGAAGATGCCCAGCAGCAGTAAACCAATCATCAATACCGGCATAATCCAACCCACCGCCGTGTATGTTTTGTGGCTGCGACCCAGGTTGTAGCCTTTGCGCAGAAACCAGACACCCATCCCAATCCCCAAAATTAAACCAAAGAGCGCAGGAATGGCAGTCAGGTCACCCCCGGCAAGGCGGAAATTGGCGCGCCACGGACAGCCCAGAAATGCAAGTGCACCAATCATGGCAAAGGCACCAAGGATGAACCGAACGATGGGCGCAGAGCCGGAGCGGGCTTTAAATTCACGGAAAATCAAGGCTGCGATGGTTGACCCCAGGACAAAACCGATGATTTCCGGGCGGATATATTGCACCACGCTTGCCCGGTGCAACCCCAACGCACCGGCAATATCCCGCTCAAAGCAGGCAACACAAATCCCCATATTGGGGGGATTCCCCAGTTTCTGCAATAACGGACCGAGTACACCAATCAACCCTCCAGCCAGGATGATTCCCCAGCGGGAAGCAAAAAAACGCGTCAACCGATTTAACATGTGATTTCCTCCATCAGGTTTCAGTCATAAATTGAGTTAAATGCAATGAGCCCGGAATGGGGCTTTTCTCCATCCTGTATGTGGTGGAAATGAAATGGAATGTAATTTTGGAACAGGGATTGCCTCCTCTCCATGAATCTTCATGGAAAACAAAAAACCGCCAGCACACGCCAGCGGTTCAGGAGGCAGACGGCAGGACTGCTAAACCATACCGGACATGTGCAGGTGGGTGGACGGGCACTGACCAGCGCCCTGATGGGTATCTCAACTATATGAGATCAAAATGGGGAAAAGCCTTCGCTTTGTATCCATGGTTTTGATTATAAAGACGAGAGAAACACAGACAAGTGATGGATGTACTTATCTTATGATGACAGCTGGAATTTGTCATATACCCGCCGATTTTGGTGACTTGGATTTCTCCATATGGAATATTCCGAAAGATTTAACCGAAAGATAACAGAATCTATAT
>JAGVUS010000085.1 GCA_019136175.1 Chloroflexota bacterium
GAAGGAGAAAAGAAGATGACCAACCCCAACCCGCCCGAACCGCAAGCCGTGCAGCCCACCCTGCCGGGGATTGAACCGTTCCCCGCCACGCCGGAGGAGCTGTCCCGCGCCCTGCTGGATGCCCGCCTGGCACAGACCGGGCTGCCCATCACGCTCACCAGTTCAATCCGCGCCCGCTTTGCGGGTCGCCCGTTCACCCCTGCCGAGCTGGATGCCGCCCTGCAGGAAGCCCGCAGCCTGGTGGCGGAGCTGCAGGGTCCGCGGGCAATTGCCGGGACGCCGCCGCTTTCGATGGTGACCGCCGAGGAGCGCCTGCAGGCAGCCGTGGACGACCTGCTGGGTGCGCCGCGCGACCCGGAGATGGCAAATGCCCGCGTCGAGCGGCTCTCCGGCATCCGCGAGCTGTACACCATGCTGACCGGCGACCTGGACCTGACCGGCGGCTACCATCCCCGCAATGTGCGCCTGGCAACCACCGCCACCATGGCGGGGCTGGTGAAGAACGCCCTCAACAAGATGATCGTGCACCAGTGGAAGGAGCTGGGGCGCGCCGGGTACCGCTGGTGGGAGCCGGTGGTGACGGTGGAGCATTTCAACAGCCTGCAGCAGATCAGCGGGGTGCTGGTGGGCGAGATTGGGACGCTGCCCAGCGTGCCGGAAGGCTCCGACTATTCCGAGCTGCCGCTGGATGATTCGACCGAGACCGGCGCCTGGGCAAAATATGGCGGCTACCTGCCGCTGACGCTGGAGCTGATTGACCGGGATGACATCTTCCGGCTGAAGCAGTACCCCCGCAAGCTGACCTCGGCTGCGCTGCGCACGCTGAGCGGCTTGATTGCCGGGGTGTTCACCGCCGGGGGCGGCGTGGGTCCCACGCTTTCGGATGGCAAGGCGCTGTTCCATGCCGATCACGGCAACCTGGGCAGTACGGCGCTCTCCGGCACCTCGTGGGAGGCAGCCTCGGCGGCAATCTACAACCAGGCGATGCTGGCAGCTTCCGGCGTGACCGGTCCGGCGCTGGCGAGTGATGCCAAGTACCTGCTGGTGCCGCGCGCCCTGCGGCTGACCGCCATGCGCATCCTGTATCCATCTTTTGAACGCGAGGCAAATTATTTCAGTGAGAATATGCAGCGCGGCGAGATGGGCGATGTGATCACCGTGCCGGAGTTCAGCGATGGGAACAACTGGGCAGCCGCCGCCGACCCGCGCCTGGCGCCTGCCATCATTGTGGGCGAGCGGTTTGGCTTGCAGCCGGAGGTGTTCATCGCCGGGGACGAGACTTCGCCCGCCATGTTCAACAATGACGAGGTGCGGCTGAAGGTGCGCCATTTCCTGTCGGTGTTTGTGGCGGATTACCGCCCGCTGTACAAGGCAAACGTTGCTTAACCGGCATTTCAACCAGGACAAGGAGGAACCCATGGAAAAACTGAAACTGTTGCTTGGCAGCCGCAAATTCTGGGCTGCGCTCATCGGGCTGACGTTCGTCTGCCTGCAGGCGTGGTACCCCGATTTCCCCGTCGGCGAGGAGGAGCTGACCAACGTCATCTACCTGCTGGCAGCCTACATCCTGGGCGTGGCAATTGAACCCCGCCTGAACGCCTGAGGCAGCCATGACGATCACCCTCGCCACCGTACGCACCCACATCCGCCTGCTGCTGGCGGACCCCGAAAGCCGCACCTGGACGGACGCCGATCTCGACGAAGCCGTCCGGCAGGCGCTGGCGGAGCTGGCAGGGGCGGCGGGCGCCCCCATCCCCCTGGAAGGGCTGGACGGCGAAGCGGGTCCCAGCGGGCTGACGGCGGAGCAGGCGCAAACCCTGGCGGGAGGCGCGGCGGGATACGCCGTGCTCTCCCGCGCCCTGCGCCGCGCCGAGGCGGTGGACCTGGGGCAGTCCGTCCCCGCCACCCTGCTGGACTGGGCGCATGCCCGCCTGAAAGCCTTCCGGGCGCAGGTGCTGGCGCTGCGGCTGGTCACCCTGCAGCGATCCACCCAGCCGCCCTACGCTCCCTGGAGCGACCCCGACGAATCCACCCCCTGGAGGTAGGCAATGGACTCACTTGCCCTGCTTTATGGCAGCCGGAGCCTGGTTTTGCACGGCAGCGGCGCAACCCCGCCCGTGCGCGGGGCAAGGCGGCTGCCGCCCGCCCCCCTGCCCGGCAGGGACGGCACCTGCACGGAGACGATTGATGTGCTGCTGGAAGGCAGCCCCGCCGCGCTGGCTGGTTTTGTGGCGGCGGTGGAATCCTGCCTGGCGCGCGCCGAGTACCGCACCGATCCCGTCCGGCTGGCGCTGGGGGTGGATGGTGAACCCGCACCCTGGCAGTCCCCCGTGCTGGGCGGCAGGGCGGCTTACCTCGATTCCGGCTCCAGCGACCGCACCCGCGGCATGCAGACGCTGCGGCTGGCGCTGGTCCGCCCGGATTACTGGGAAGGCGCCGAGCAGTGGGCGCCGCTTTCCAACCACAATGGCAGCAGCGTGACCACCGGCTTGCAGGTGGAAAATCACCAGGACGATGCCCATCAGAACCACGTGGACGTGGAACTGGGCGGGGTGGGCGGAGACCTGCCCGCGCCCGCCCGGCTGGAACTGGTGCATGCCGAAACCGCCCCCAGCCGCACCATCACCGACCTGTGGATGGGCGCCTATCTCGATTCGGTTCATGCCCCGCCGGGGGTGATCCTGGAGGGCGAATCCGCCACCACCGAACTGGCGACCTCCGTGGTTGCCGCGTCCACCGCCAGCGCCGGGTTTTACCGCCGGGTGAGCTGGCTGGCGGCGGGCGAAGTGGAACTGATGGCGTGGACGCTCTCCGCCAGCCTGCTGGGTGCGCTTGCCGGGCGGACGGTGCTGCCGCTGGTGCGCTTTGCGGCGCCCTTCCCGGCGGGGGATGTGTGGGTGCAGCTGCGCGTCCAGGCGGCGGCAGGCGCGCCCGCCCACACCTCCGAGTGGGTCCTGTTAAAGCCCGGTTTGGGGCTGCAGGAACTGCCCGCCATGGCGCTGCCGCCCTGGCAGCTCCCCGGCGACACCCTGCCCGCCCTGCTCAACCTCTCGCTGCACGCCACCCGCGGCACGTCCGGCAGCATCAGTGTGGACCTCGATTTTATCCAGCTGACGCCGATGGACTGCTGGCGCAAGTTCACCAGCACGGTGCCGCTCACGTATGGCACCCTGCTGGCGGATGACCTGCCGCGCCGCCTCTGCTACACCGTCACCGCGGCGGGCGAAACCGTCACCCATGCCGCAGTGGGCGAGCCGCTGATCGTCTGGCCCGGCAGGAACCAGCGCATCCACATCCTCCACACGCCGGACCCGATGGCGATTGACACGCGGATGCTGGTGCGGCTGGCGTACCGCCCCCGCCGGAGGGTGCTGTGAGCGCCGCCCGGCTGGATGTCCGCTTTGAGAACCGGGATTTCACCCCCCGCCCGCCGTATCCCCTGCACTGGCGGGTGGAAAAGCTGCGCTGGAGCGACCCGGGCGGTCCGGATACGGCGGTGCTGGTGGCGGACAA
>JAGVUS010000483.1 GCA_019136175.1 Chloroflexota bacterium
CCAGCTGCAAGCCGCGCAGGAAACCACCGCGGAAGGCATCCCCCACCCCCGTTGGGTCGAGGATTTCCCGGGGCGGAACGACCGGGATGGAAAATTCCTGGCTGCCAACATACAAGCGGGCGCCCTTCTCTCCGCAGGTAACCACCAGGATGTCCACCTGCTCGCGAATTTGCCGGGCAGTGAGACCGGTGTGCTTCTGGAGCAGTTCAAACTCGTATTCGTTTACAAAGAGGCTCTGCGCCCCTTCCACTCCCCGCCGCAGTTCCTCACTGGGAATCCGCACCACCTGCTGGCTGGGGTCATACAGGTACGACCAGCCCAAAGCCTGGCACTCTTCCACGTAACGGTTCATCGCACCGGGATCGTTCGGGGAAATCACCACCATAAAGGGCTTTTCCTTGACTTCATGAAGCGAAAGGGAGCCTGCATGGCGCATGGCGCCAGTATAAAAGCTGGCAATCTGGGCATTGGATTGATCGGTGTTGGCAAAGAACGAGGCAGTATATTCGCCGGGGATCACGCGGGCGAAGGATGTATCCACCCCCTTGCTTTCCAGCCAGGAGCGGTAGTCTTCGAAGTCCTCACCCACCGTGCCAAACACCAGCGGTTTGTCCCCCAGCAGCGCCAGGGTGTAGGCAATATTGGGAGCCGTCCCCCCACGCTGCCGGACCATCGAATCCACCAGGAAGGACAGCGAAATGCAATCCAGCCGTTCCTTGAGGATATGATCCCGGAAATACCCCGGGAAGGTCATCAGATAATCATACGCAATGGAACCTGTGCAAACAATTTTCATACCAACTCTCGATTCTTGAACTGCTCCCGGGCGGTTACCCGGCGCGGGAGATTGAATTTGGGTCTTTGCCCAGCACCTGTGGCAGAGTATGCTTGAAAGGCTGCCGGGAAATTCCCCGTTCGGTCACAATTGCATCCACCAACCCATGGGGGGTGATGTCAAACGCCGGGTTGCGTGCTTTCGCCCCGGCAGGAGCCACCGATTCGCCGGAGTACTGCAGGTTCAGCACTTCATCCGGGTCGCGTTCTTCGATGGGAATATGGGATCCATCCGGCAGGGACAGATCCACAGACGAGGATGGTGCCACACATACCACCGGGACGCCATTGGTATGGGCTGCCAGCGCCAGCATATAGGTGCCAATCTTGTTGGCAACATCGCCATTGGCTGCCACCCGGTCTGCGCCAAACATCACTTTCTGCACATCCCCCCGCTGGAGGAAGTACCCGGCAGCCCCGTCCGTAATAATTTCAAAGGGGATGCCGTACTGGCTGAGTTCCCAGGCAGTCAGGCGGGCACCCTGCAGGCGCGGGCGGGTTTCATCCACCAGCACATGCACCCGCTTTCTCTGCTCAAATGCCAGGCGGATTGCCCCCAACGCCGTGCCCCAATCCACCACTGCCAATGCCCCCGTGTTGCAGTGATGAATGATGGTATCGCCATCTTCAATCAGGGAAGCGCCATACTCCGCCATTTGGTGATTGATGGCGACATCCTCCTCCGCCATGCGGACGGCTTCCGCTTCCAGGCGGTGGCGGAGCTTGTCAGCTGTCAAGCCGGGAGCCTCCAACACCGCCAGCATGCGGGTCAACGCCCACTGGAGATTTACCGCCGTGGGACGGGTTTTCCGGAGGGTATCTGCTGCTATTTGCAGGTGGCTGCGCAAGGCATCCGGGGAATCCGTTGAGCTGTTCCAGCCAGCAATTGCCATCCCAAACGCGGCGGTCACGCCAATTGCAGGAGCACCGCGCACAATCATCAACCGAATGGCATCCGCCACTTCAGCCAGGTGATGGCATTCAACAAATTCCAGGTGTGCAGGAAGAGCCCGCTGGTCAATCAACCGCAGGACCTTTTGTTTGGGATCCCAGGTAAGCGTTCGCATGTGTCCTTACGCTAAAAGACGCTCTGTTTCGCAGAGCGCCCGGAATTAAGCAGGGTTAGTTTAACACGCATATCCCAAATTGTCAAAAGATTGACTGGACATGTCAGATATTCCCCAGCGGGTTTTCCCGGGATGAGAGCAAGAGCAGCCCTGTTTGCGCTATAATTCTTCTATGGCGAAGACACAGACTCAATACGTATGTCAGGAATGCGGGCGAACCACTCCCGCACCCATGGGACGCTGCCCATCCTGCGGCAGTTACGGGACGATGGTGGAGGAGATTCTCAACCCGCCCGCTGCGCCCACCCCGCGCGGGCTCAGCAGCAAATCGCACCCCCAAAAGCTCTCGGAAATCTCCGGCGACCCGGAGGAACGCTTGCACCTGTCGATTGGCGAATTTGCCCGGGTGCTGGGCGGCGGCGTGGTGCCCGGTTCCATCATCCTGGTCGGCGGCGACCCGGGAATCGGCAAATCGACCCTGATGCTGCAGGTGGCAGTGGAAATGGCGGAAAGCGGTCGCCCGGTGCTGTATGTCTCGGGCGAAGAGTCGGAGAAGCAAATCCGCATGCGCGCCCTGCGCCTGCTGGTGGATGACCAGGGGAAAAGCCGCCCCGTACCGGAATCGCTTTACCTGGTGACGGAAACCAACCTGGAAACCATCCTTGAGCATGTTCACACCGTACATCCTTTCATTTTAATTGTGGATTCCATCCAAACCGTGTACCTGCCGGACATGAGTTCCTCCGCCGGTTCAGTGGGGCAGGTGCGGGAATGCTCGGCACGCCTGCGCGAGCTGGCAAAAAGCAGCAACGTTGCAGTGTTTGTCATCGGGCATGTCACCAAGGAGGGTGTGATTGCCGGTCCGCGGGTGCTGGAGCACATTGTGGATACCGTGCTCTACCTGGAAGGCGACCGGTTCCTCTCCTTTCGCCTGCTGCGATCCGTCAAGAATCGGTTCGGCGCCACGTCGGAGGTGGGCGTATTTGAAATGCGCGAGCACGGCATGATTGAGGTTGCCAACCCATCCGAAGCGTTCCTGGCGGAGCGGATGGTCAATGCCCCCGGGTCCGCCATTGCAGTCACAATGGAAGGCACCCGCCCCATCCTGGTGGAAGTTCAGGGTCTGACCAGCCCCACCAACCTGGGCAACCCGCGCCGCACCCCCAACGGGATTGATTTTAACCGCATGCTGCTGGTGGTGGCTGTCCTGACGCGCCGGCTGGGATTGCGGCTGGGCGAACAGGACGTATTCGTCAACATTGTCGGCGGACTGCGGGTGGAGGAACCAGCGGCAGACCTGGCAGTGGCAGCGGCAATTACTGCTTCCATGCGGGATGTTCCCATCCGGGCGGATGCCGTCCTGATTGGTGAAGTGGGGCTCTCCGGCGAATTGCGCTGGGTGGGGCAAATGCCCGCCCGCCTGCGCGAGGCAGCCAAGCTGGGTTTTAAAACCGCCATCATCCCCCGCCGGGTACACCGCTCCGAACCGCTGCCGGAAGGAATCCAGGTGCTGGAAGCGCGGTCCCTGCGCGAAGCCCTGAACATGGCAATCCTCTCCGACAAGGGAGCGCACACCAACGAATCATCCGCCTGACCGGCTGTT
>JAGVUS010000455.1 GCA_019136175.1 Chloroflexota bacterium
ATTAATAAATGTTTTCGATCTTCAACAGCAATTCCTTCACATCCTATTGGGGTTGTGACAATCGGTAGAGCCTGCGACATTGCATTTAATATCTTCACACGCATCCCGCTGCCAGCATGCAGCGGAACGACCATAACACCTGCCTGTTGTTGAATTGGCAACGGGTCTGGGAGGTATCCATGAACATGAATACCCACCCCGGTATTGGCATAATCAGTAATTTCTTTGGGAGGACGCGCACCAATAATATCAAATTCCACATTTGGTTTTTGTTCTCGGATGATTGGGTATACCTCCCTGAGAAACCATAGGATACCTTCCACATTCGGCTGCCAGAACATGGTGCCAATGGAAAGAATGTGGTTCGCATTTGGTTGACGCCGAATGGTTGGAAAGTCGTCCATATCCACAGTGATTGGGATAATGGTTGCCGGGCAGTCCATCTTCATGGCTTCTGATAATGCAAGGCGATCTTCTTCGCTGACGACTGTGATGGCATCAAACCTGCGGCAAATATTACCCTCATAACTCTTAAGCAATCTCCATTCCCTTTGATACAACCAGCGTTTTGGTCCAGTTCTAAATGTATCTGCCAGGCGTTGATAGAGTTGCCAGAGAGCATTGTGAGCATCCAACAGGGTATGGATGCCATTTGAAGAAATGGCATACTGTCCCATATTTAATTGATCTGCATGAATAATATCTGTCTGGGTTTCAATTGCCAGAGCTTTCACCATGCGATGCATTTCTCTCCGGTTGTCCCGGACAATCAGCCATGGTTTGCCATTGAGAAGACTATGAACAAGGGCACCGGCATCGAGAGATAATTTACGGGTGATGGGGGTGGTTTCAACACGGGCGCACACTTGTTGCAAATGAGCGATTTCTGAAGCCTGATTTCCTCTCGTAAAAGAAACCAGTGTAATTTCGTGTTTCCGGCTCAGATATTTGATGACATTCCAGGTTTTTACCTTGGGACCGCTGTCTGGTGGATATGGCAACACTTGGGTGAGGATCATGACGCGCAAGTTATACCTCCCGTAAACGGATGATTAATTGGTTGAGAGGAATCACTTGGCGACCATGCCTGCCGTTGCTGAGTTTCCGAATCACACCATGGTAGATCAGTTTTGGTGCTGTCAACAGAATGATTTCAATTTTCAATAATTCTGCCGCAATATTGCCGCGATACTTTCGCATTAGTCGGACACGGCTCTGGTACATATCCCCTTCTCGGTCAACAACCCGGTTGCGGCTGCTGGCACCGCCGTGATGAAGTACCCGTGCAAGGGGGTGATACCAGACCTGGAGGTTCATCCGGTGAAGGGTGAGGCAGAAATCCACCTCTTCTGCATACATGAAATATTGTTCTGGCAGACCGCCTGCCGCCTGATAAATATTTCGGGGGATGAACATGCAGGCACCGTGGATATAATCCACAATCTTGGGACCAGTTTCTTCTTCCGGTCCATGACTGGGATACCATTCTCCAAAAATGCGCCGTCCCAATGTGGATAGAATTAATAACTCGCGCCACAAAGTGGGGAAGTCTGCATGAGAATATTGAAACCTTCCATCCGGGTAACGCAATTGAGCACCCACTGCCCCTGTTTGGGGGTGGGATTGGGCGTGATGCACGAATGTCGCGAGCGTTTGGGGCAGCAATTGAGCATCACTGTTGAGAAGAAGTATATAATTTCCGTGTGCCAACTCGGCTGCCTGGTTGTTTGCCCGGGCAAAACCAAGATTTTTATGATTTTGAACCAATATAACATCCGGATACTTTGTGGCAATCATATCCACTGACCCGTCAACAGAGCCATTATCAATGACGATAATTTCAACAGGGATGCCTTCCGCAGTTGAGTAGACGGAATGGATACACTCATCCAGCAGGGAGCAGGTATTCCAACTAATGACCAGGATGGATACAAGCGGTGGTGGGGTGGGTGGGATCATGCGTTTTGTTTCTCTCCGGGCAGTGTCATCTGATCCATGGCTAGAATCACGCCCATAAAAATCCAGTTGTAAACTGAATAATCGAAACCCGCAATAGACTGCGTATAGGCGAAGGGGAAGAGCCAGTCACCAAAAAACATCATCATCATGCCGCCAAGTGTCCCAGCGAGACATGCGGCAGCAAGTGCCTCCATAAAGTTTCTTTGCCCTCGAAGTCTTTGGACCAGTTTCCAGCCCTTCCAGAGGATCGCACCAAAAAACCAAAACATGAAAATACATCCAACAATCCCAATTTGGGAGAGCATGTCGAGATAATTGTTGTGAGTCGCCATGGCTCGGTTGGGAAAATAGGTCATGTAATATACAGCATAACCTGCAGGTCCTGTTCCAAAGAGCAGGTGATCCTTTGTGATCACCCAATTTTGTTCCCATGCTGATACCCGGGTGGATCCACTTATTCGGTTTTCCAGTTCTATGGTATCCACAAGGTAATCATAATTTGTGATGACGAGTATGACTAAGAGGACCAACAAAAAAATGGCTAGTTTTGGTGAGCGTAAGTAACCAACAACAACGATGACAAAAAATAGAGGAACCCAGCCAGCCAACCAAGTAATATTGACTCCAAAACCCCAGTACAACCATAATGCAGAGAAAACCAGAAGCAATCCCCTAACAATTAGGGGAATATTATGGTGAAAGAAAGCCATCGAGCTTGCCAGGGCTACTGCCCACATTGCATAGAGACCTGCGCAGTTAATTGGTAATTGAAATTTCGTAAAATTGCGAATTAACCCCATAACTCCACCGATGATAAAGAGGATGACTATCAAGGCAAGGGTGGATGTTTTTTTGATTAGGTTTCCTGTCAAAACCATGGTCATCACTGATATGATAATGACCAGAGTGGAAGCGATTTGCACAAATGGAAAGGATCCCCATATGGAAACCAGAGGATCCCGAAAAACAATCCCCCAAACCAGTGAAAAAAGAGTGGAGAAGCAGAACAGAAATACTGGTATGGTCACCAGGGGAGGGTTGAATCGGACCCGGCGTTCCAAAAACATTTGGAAAATCCAGAGAAAGGATAATCCGGTTGCAACCACCAAACTTAACACCAATTGGCTGGATCTTCCTGTAGAAAATCCAAGTTTCAAGAATAACGCAGAGAAGATAATCATTACGGGATAGATTTCATTCCACCGCATCCCCATTTCTAAAAATAAAACAGCCAATGGGATTACCGCCAGTGCAGCAGCTATGAGATACTCTCCTTTGGCAACCAAATAAGTGCCGCCAATAACGACAAGGAATACCAGAACAGGAATTCCAATGCGGATGGCAATCCTGGAGAATGACGTCCTGCCAATTGTCGAGGCGGTGGGGAACTTTTCCTTGGGTAAAGAGGTCATATCCAAACCATTAATTTGATTGATAAAGAGAGGTGATGGCAAGTTCCAGTTGTTTTGCAATACCATTCCAACTATATAACGAACTCACAGTTTGGAGGGCGTTCTCCATCAATTGATTTTGCAATTT
>JAGVUS010000158.1 GCA_019136175.1 Chloroflexota bacterium
CCGCTATGATGAATTCATCCCACCAAGTGAACTTAACCATCATCCCCCGTGTCATCCGGGATGAATCCATGGATTCGATAGTTATCAAAATATCAAAAAATGCCATTCCCGGTTCGATGGGAAACACTAAATTCCAGGTGTGGTCATACCCTCCAGGGGAGAATAACCATGCGGATGAAACATCCATTTTCACCAATCAACAAACCCTCAAATCACCCGCAAAGCTTGCTTTAGTCTTCCAGGATGTCCTTCCAGCAGCAACGCCCCAACAGGCATTGCGCCGTTGGGATGGAGCACATACCGGCCCATACGGTCAAAGACATGGTCTTTACCATCTCTTATCTGCATCCTCTCAATACAAAATTCCTATCGTGCTGTTGGATATCAAAAATCCATCCTCGCTTGCGGCATTAAACCTTGTTGGAGGTTTGGAAATGGTTTTATCAATGCAAGCAGATCACCTTGTAGTGCTTCCTGATTTGGAAATCTCCAATCCAACAGCATCGGAAAGTTTCCGGCAAATCAACAAAAATTACGGATTCTCATCCAATCCACTTCAAATCCGATACGATAATGTGATTCAAAAAAAGAATGATCTGTATCAATATGTGATGAGTCAAAATTCAATGAAATCTCCTCCACAAAAATGGATTCCAGACATCACAAAAGACATGGCAGATCGATCAGGCATTCGTACAGATTTTATGAAAATTCTAGTACAGAATGCATTTGTTGAAAATCCAGCCCAGTTGATAATTGCAGTTGAAAACCTTCCGAAGAGTGCCTTGGGTGATTCTTCCATTGTCAATAACCTGTTCTCTTATCTTGATAACCATCCCTGGATCAAGGTGGTGGATGGGAGCGACCTGATGCAACTTCCACTTGCCAATCAGATACAACTCTCACCGGGAGTGTTAATGAATTCCAATATTCATAATGGCTATGCGCAGTTATGGGATTATTTGGAAACCCAACTTTCCAATCTCACCCAATCTGACATCTCCTCCCATGCAGCAATTGCATTTACCAACCTTACAAAGCCCTCCACGAACCTTCAACAAACACAATTACAGTCTTCTTACCTGGGAGATGTTGGATATCTGATTGCAGCAAGTCATTGGGCTGATGCTCCAACTCCTACAATCAGTTGTTCAACTGACCTGGATTGGGATCAATCTCCTGAATGTATCCTTAGCAGCAACGATATCTTTTCCATCATTGATCCCACAGGAGGACAATTGGTATTGCTTGCTGCGCAGATCGACGGAGAACCACACATCCTTATAGAACCTTCCTCGCTGCTGGCTGTTGGATTATCCGACCCATCCCAATGGCAGGATGTCAACGGATACATGATAGATCCATCCGTAATCACGGGGGCATTTGGCGATGATCTCCCAGTGGAATATGACACGGATGTACAACCCAGTAAGGTTACATTACTCCACCCGGAGCATCATACCAGCAAGGTTTTCACCCTTACAGAGTCCGGCATACAGGTGGAAATCTTTGCTCCTCAATCTATACAAACGCAGGTCCCGATTGTTATTTCACCCAGTCAGATGTATCAACCGGATTGGTTTCTTAAATATTTGGAATCCACAAACTCAACCGACAGTTCCACCTGGTATGGATTACTTGATCATCCAAGAATCAATATCTCCATCCATTCCCCGGCAGAAATGAACTGGATTCACAGTTTGTCCAATTATTCAAACCTTGCAGAACCCGAAGATCCAAATTTGGAACGGGAACCCGGATGGTTTTTGCCATTTCCAATGTCATTGATGTCGATCACTGCACAAAGCCCATTGTTACTGGACATCAGCATTAAATAATTCTGATCAATATGCCCAGATCATTGTCATGATGGCAGCTACGGCTGTTACGACCATGGAAACCACAAAAGCAGTTGGCATGACCTTGCTTTCATCACCAATCCGGTCAATACTGGCTGCAGCATTCTGCAATTTTGCAGGAGATATCACCGATGCAAGTCCCCCGCCAAAACCACTTGCGGCTGCCACTAATAATCCGATGGCACCTATTTGTTCTGCCACCGTCAGGTGGGTTTTGGTCAGCATGGCAATTGAGGACGCTTCCGATCCGCTGATAAAGCCACCCAGCAAGCCCAGGTATGGAGAGATGACGGGATAAAATTTTCCAAATCCTGCCACTGCCGCAGAGGACATAACCTGCACCATGTTTTGCCCGGGATCAATCAATTGCCAGTCCATATTTTTACCGGAATGATTGATAACATAGGCAATCGCAAAATAAATTGCAGCCGCAAAAATGGGCCGCGGGGCACGTCTTAACCAATTGGCAATGGAATTCTTAAGCTGTAATTTGGTTACACGCAAAAAAGGAAATGCCATCCAGATGCTGATGAAAATCCAGAAGTAAGCCTGCCAGAATAATCGCAGCTTCTCTGGTGAACCCGGTATGATCTCAAGCGGGAGTTCCAATTGTTTGAAGACAATATTATAAAATGGCAATGATGGGATATTCACAAGCAATGACAGGATGGTCAGGATGATCCATGGTGATGCGGCTGCAAATATGGACATCCTCTTTATCGATAACCGATCAGCCTCTGATAGTACCCCCATATCAATAACTTTTCGACCAGTAATTTTTAGATAGGCAAGTAAAACCAGGATCACCCCCAGTCCGCCAGCAACACCGGTCAGGGTGACCAGCCCAATTTCATTCATTCCCAGGGCAATTGCGCCCTGGGTAATGGAAATCAATATTGTTGGCACAATGCCTTTACGAACCAACTTCCATTTTCCAACAATCCAAAGGATGCCGACCGAGACAAAAAAGCTGATGACAGGAACATACCTGGCAAAGTATCCTCCCACCTCTGTCACTGGTAAGTTCACAAAGTTGGAAAACACAACCACGGGAGTGCCAAACAACCCATAGGAACATAATGCGTTATAACCAATTGCCGGCAGGATGATGGCGAGGAATGGGGTAAAGCCAAGCGCAATCAGAATGGGCGGGAGGATGGAAATGGCAGTTGATCCAAGGGATCCAAGCAGGGTTCCCACACCAACATTGACGAGGAAGATCTGCACAATGGGATCACGCGGGGCAATGGTTTTGATTAATGCAACAACCCTGGCAACCGCCCCGGTTTCTGACATTAACGTTATTTGAAAGATGGATGTGGCTGTCACCAGGGAGACAGGCAGAGATGCCACCAATCCAGATAAACTTGCAATCAGAACAACAGGGATTGGGGTTTTAAACCACAACCATGCCACCAGTGCTGTTGCTATCCATCCCAGCAGCCCCGCCACATCCGCGGCTGTACGCCGGAGAGTCAATAGTAGAAATATAAGAATGAGAGGAAATAGCGCTACCAACAGAGGAACAATGGACATGGATTGATCCCGGATGTCAATGATAACCTTCAAAAAAAGTGCACTCTCTGTTGGAGTGCACTTACATACAGGCAAATTAATCCCTAAACGCGG
>JAGVUS010000367.1 GCA_019136175.1 Chloroflexota bacterium
GGAAGCCGGAAGCACAACCAGGCATTCAAACTGGCAGACCAGGTGATTGCTGAACTGACCGCCGTATCCAATTTGACTGCACCGCAACAAAAAGTGCTGGGGGGGGCATACCTGCTGCGCGGTAAAATCCGCCAGGCAAACCGGTTGCCGGATGCGGCAGTGCAGGATTTTACCCGCGCCCGGCAATGGGTGACGTTGGACGAGGAAGCACTCGGCGGACTGGCAATGCGGGTAGTTAAAAACAACGACCGGTCGGAAGAAGCGTTGAAGGTCTGCCTGGATTTCCTGCGGGCACGTCGCAACATGCCGCCCAATGATGCCGTGAACCAGGTGATGATGTACCTGCAAAAAGGTTGCGAGATTCTTCCAGGCTATACGCAGGCACAAATCCGGGCAGCGCAAACCGTGGCAAAACAAACCCTGGAAGTGCTGCCCTCCTTCCCTCCGGCGCACCTGGCGCTGGGTCAAGCCGCAGTACTGCTGGGTGATTGGGAAAACGCCCAGGCACTGCTGGAGGCTGCCCGCAAAGGCAATCCCAAGGATGCCCGGGTGCATGCCCTGCTGGGTCAGGTGCATGCCCAATACAAGCGGTACCCTGAAGCCGTGGCAGAACTTAGCGAGGCGCTGCGGCTGGATGAAAAACAACCTGCAACAATCCCCTACCTGCTGGGCAGCATCCACCTGCGGCACACCCCCTCGGGCAAAGCGGAAAGCCTGAAGGAAGCGGTGCGGTGGTTGAAGCTGGCGGTCTCGCTGGCACCCGGAATGACAGCCTACCGGGCAAACCTGGCGCAGGCATACGCACAAGCTGGTGAGAAGACTGCCGCCCGGGAGGAAGCTGCCGCTGCATTAAAGCTGGACCCGAACCAGGTGGAAGCCAACCTGTTGATGGCAGATTTACTGTATGAACAGGAGCATTGGGGGGAAGCTGCCGGATATTATGAACGAGTGCATTTAATCCAGCCTGCCAACCCGGCGCCGGCGTTGCGGCTGGGATTGTGCCTTATGGCACAGCAGAAAATGTCCGAAGCGGAAGCCGTGCTGGAACCAATTGCCAGCATGGAACCGGCTGCCCTGCTCCCACTGGGGCGCGCCCGCCTGGCACAACACAAGCACGACGAGGCGGAAGCTGCCCTGCGGGAATCCATCCGGGCTGCTGGCGCAATCCCGGAGACCTGGTACTGGCTGGGCTGTGTGCTGGCATGGAAAGCCGCCTCCTCCTCCAAGCCAAATTATGACGCCGCCAGGGAAGCACTGACTTTGGCTGGAACTGCCAACGATGGATGGAAAGGGCGTGCCTACCTGCAAATGGGTCATATTGCCCTGCGCAGCCAGTGGCGCGGGCGCGCCTGCACCTGGCAAACGGCAGGCTGGAGGATGCCCAGCAAGCCCTCAACTCGCTGGTGAGGGAGGGAAGCACCTCCCAGGCAATGTGGGAACTGCGCGGGGTGGTGGCGGAATTGCAGGCTGACCTGCAAACCGCCGGGGAAGCTTACCGCAAGGCGGGAAACCCCGGTGCACTGGGCGTTGTTCTTTATTTACAGGATCGCACGGACGAAGCCGAAACTGCATTGCAACAGGCACTGCAACGGGGGGATCGTAGCGACCGGGTGCTGTACACCGCCGGTTGGATTGCCATCCAACAGAATGATTATCAAAAAGGCATTAAACTCTGGACGGAACTGCATCAGCGCCATCTCGATGATGACCGGCTGGGATTAAACCTGGCGCGCGCCTGGTACCTGGCGGGGATGGAACATTTCCGGAAAGGGGAATACCTCCAGGCTGCACAGGCGTGGGAACACTATTACGCACTGTATGCCTCCGATGACGATCTCCGCGCCGCCCTGCGGCAGACGACCCTGCTGGCTGCCAGGCAGGCAATGGGTTCACCCGGGGCAGTTGCCCTGGTGGAGCGAACCCGGGCACTTGGATCCCCCGCAGAGGAAGCAGACCTCTGGGAAGGGCTGGCGCACCTGTCTGCTTTGGATGGCGGTAATGCGGTTGCCCCCCTGGAACGGCTGGATAACACCGGTCAACAGGATGGATTGGCTGCCTACCACTACGGTCTGGCATTGCTGCAAACCGGCAAGCATGCCCGGGCAAAGGCAAAACTGGAGCAGGCACTCTCACAAACAAATGGCGACCGGCGGCGTCCCATCCTGCTGGCGCTGGCAATGTGCCAGGCAGCCCAGGCAGACTGGCAGGGAGCTGCCCGGGGGCTGGATGAAATCACCCAGCCATACAGCCCGGAAGAGACCGCCCTGGTGGTCACGGTCAGGGTGAAACAAGGCAGACTGGAGGAAGCACGCCGGTTGGCGCATGAAACCCGCTCCATCCCAGCCATGTTGATGGTGGGGGCAGCCTGTGCGACTGCCGGTTCCATCCCGGAAGCCCAGGCAGCCTACCGGGATGTACTGGCGCTGGACGGACAGAACCCACAGGCACGCAGCGGTTTGGCAGGCATTCTGCTTAACATGGCAGCCCGTGCAGCAAAGGACGAGAAGTGGTCGCAATCACGTGCCTGCCTGCAGGAAGCAATCTCGCTGGATTCCGGCAGCCCGGAACTCTCCCGCTTCCTGGAAGCTGTGGAAAGTGCCGAAATCACCGGCGGGGGAACCATCTCCGGGGAAGATGCAATTGAGAAATTGGAGAGTTTGCTGGCACGCAACCCGGAACACCCGCGGGCAGACCTGCTGCACCAGCTTGCCATGCTGTATCACCGGGAGGCAATTACCCTGGAATCCAGCGGTTCACATTCCCAAAAACGGGATGAATACTGGACCCGTGCACTGGCATACTGGGCGGTTGTCATTGAAGAGGACACCTACTGGACGCGCTGGCTGGCAACCCGCAAAACTATTTATGAACAGGAAATACCGGCGGATGAACTTGAAAAACTCCGCTACGAAGCCATCCGGAGCCGGGTGCGGGAAGTCCACCAGCAGTATGCGGCAGCCCACTCCGCAGAAAAGCAAAACAAGGGTGCCGCCCGGCACCGCCGCTGGATGGCACAATGGCACCTGGAAGTCAATGCCGCCCACGCGATGAAACAGGTCATCGAGGAACTGCAGAAAAAAGGCAAACCCGTTTCTTTTGGCATCCCCAGCGGACCCATGTACTGGAAATTGACCAACAAGGAGACCGAAGTCCGGCAGGCTGCAGAAACCGCGTTGAAAATTGCCCCTGAACCCGCCCAGGCTCTGCTGGAAGCCCTCAGCCTGGTGGGCATGGCACGCTCACTGTTAAAAGAAGCACAGCTCGAGGAAGCCATTGAACTCCTGCAAACCCACCTAGAAAAGAACCCCAATGACCGGTCTGCGCGCGAATTGATTCAACAGGCGCTGCTGGACCAGGTGAAGACGCTGGCAACCAGCGACCTGCGGGGAGCAATTACAGCGTTTCAACGACTGCAAGCCCACGGCGGGAAAACTGCCGAGGCGGAAAAAATCATCGTTGCCGAAACGCTGGCGGATGTCAACAAACTGCTGGAGGATGGCAAACGCCGGGAAGCCGAAAATCGGTTGGGGATGGCACTGCAGATTCTCCCCAACTCCAAGCCGTTGAAAAATAAACAAAACGAACTGATAATCTCCCAGCATGCCGAAAAAGTCAGCAAAGCGGTGGAACGCATCAATCTTGCCCTCAAGAAGTATGAAAGCGGCGCGTTGAATTACCAGCAAATCCTGGCAGAATTTAACGCTTCGCAGAAAGAACTGGAGGAAGCCCGCCGCGCCCTGCCCCACGAGCCAAAAATCCAACAGCACTTGCGGGACCTTGCCGGACTGCGGGGAGATATCATCAACCTGGAAGCAGTCAAGATTGCCAACAGTTCCACCGAAATTGCCCGCTATGACCGGAATGCGGCGATCACTGGATTGCAAACCGCGGAGCGCATGCTGGTGGAGGCAAATCATTACGCACCCAATAACGCCCAGATACAGAAGAACCTGGCGGAAGTGCGCTCCGCCCTGCGCGCCATTCGCGGGTATTAACAGCAAGGAGAAAAAATGGACATCAAGCACCCCTATACCAACACTCCTTACGAAATCCTTTCGGACGCGGAAGATCCCGGAATTGGGATTCTCTCCTACCATACCCCCCGTAAAAATATCCGCGTGCAGCAGGTGAAGGTCCAGCGGAAGGGCAAACGTGATGCCCAGGAAGTGGCAAAGGCAGGCACCGCCTTGTTAAACACCCCCGTGCGGATGAGCCATGATGCCTTTTTGATCAGCACCCTCAGCCAGGCAGCAGATGTGGCAGACCTGATTGATCAACATACTCAACCCACGCCGCAGCCCCTGCCGGATATTCTTTCCCTGGTCAGGCTTGCTCCCATCCTGCCCGAATTGGATACCCGTATTCCAATCCTGGAAGTGCAGGTAAAACGCCAGGCAACCTACGACGATCCGCAAAGCGAAATCTTTGCACCATCCTTTGACCTTTAGGACTGCCATGAACACAGAAGATACATCCCATCCAATTGACCCCGGCAGTGGTGAACTTGCCTTCCACTCTCCGGAACTGGAAACGCTGGAGCAGCTTGCCCAATCCGGTCAGCCGGTTGGCGTGGAACAAATCAACAACCTGGTTGTGCGGGAGACCATCAATTCGTTAATCCGGCGGGTTTCCGAC
>JAGVUS010000143.1 GCA_019136175.1 Chloroflexota bacterium
GGCTTGTGTTTGCAGCACATCCCTTAACATCACCTGCTTCTCACCTTCCCACATGAACAGGGAAACCTGGTGGCTGGCATGGGCATCCTGGAGAGCGGAAGAATATTTTAACGGCTCCGCCACGGTGGGCAGCAACCCCCGACCGGATTGCTCTGCAGCTTCCTGAACAATATGCTGCCAGCGAAGATGCTTTTTCTCCGCATCCCGTCCCTCCTGCACCAGGGATCGGGCAGACACCACGGGAACAAATCGGGATGCGCCCACCTCGGTACATTTTTGCAGCATCCATTCAAATTTTTCCCGCTGCGTCAGGCAAAGGTAGAGGGTCAGGTGGGTGCCGGGTTCCATCCGGTTCATCCTCCGCTCCACAATCCGACCGGTGACTCCTGACGCGCCAACATCCATCAGGTTGACTTCATATTCCATCCCGCTGCCATCCAACACCACCACGCGCTCCCCCGAATGCAGCCGCAGAACCCGGAAAACCTGGCGGGCTGTTTCTGCAGAGAAAACGATCTCATCATTTTGAAAGCTGGCAGGCGGCAGAAAGAAACGATGCATGAAATCCTTCGCACAAATGATCTGATTGCGATTATACTCAAGAAACCCGGCTGGGAATACCACCTGCGTGAGTTTTGGATTAATGGAACAGAAACAATATCGTTTTTTTGACCTGGTGATGGCGGCATTTGTCACCATCTTAATTACAAGTAATATTGCCTCATCCGCAAAGATTGTGGATTGGGGTTGGTCCATCATGGGCATTCCACTGGCATTTGACGCCGGTACCCTGCTGTTCCCGATCAGCTATATTTTTGGTGACCTGCTGACAGAAGTGTATGGGTTTCGCCGGTCCCGCCGGGTGATCTGGACCGGGTTTGCCTGCCTGGTGCTGACCGCTTTTATCCTTTGGCTTGTCCGCATCCTGCCGGGTGAGGTTACCTGGCAGCAATATGCCGGGCAGGGTGCCTACGATGCCATCCTGAGCGGAATGACCAGCGGCGGAATCGTCCTGGCAAGCCTGGTTGCCTACCTGGTGGGGGAATTCAGCAATTCCGTGGTGCTTGCCCGGTTAAAAGTTGCCACCCGGGGGCGCTGGCTCTGGCTGCGCACAATCACCAGCACCCTGGTGGGGGAAGGTCTGGATTCCATCATCTTTATCCTGGTGGCAACCCTGGCGGGTGTTTTTCCTTGGGAGTTATTCGGTACGCTGGTATTAACAAATTACCTGTTCAAAGTGGGCATTGAGGTCATCATGACCCCTGTTACCTACTGGGCAGCCCGGACGTTAAAGCGGGTGGAGCAGGAGGATTATTATGACCACGATACCCGCTTCACACCTGTGGAATTTGGTTCCCCAAAATAACCTGCCGCATCAGGTGATTTTTCCCTCAATAACAACCACGTATTCCCCTTTTAGCTCCTGCTGCCCAAGGATCTCAATGAGTTCCTGGAGGGTTCCGCGGTGAATGGTTTCATAAAATTTGGTCAAATCATTTGCCACAGCCGCCCGGCGGTTCCCGTAGACCTCGAGTGCGTCGATGATGAAATCCTTGAGACGATATGGGCTTTCATAGAAAATCAAGGTATGGGGAGACTCCTCGTCCACTTTTAAAAAGCGGATCCGGGGTCCCCGCTTGTGGGGAGGAAACCCCCGGAAAGTGAAGCTGTGCACCGGCAGACCGGAGAGGATCAAAGCCGGAATCAGCGCAGTTGGACCTGGAATGGACACCAGGGCAATCTCATTTTCCAATGCTGCCCGGACAAGGATAAAGCCCGGATCAGAAATCCCCGGCGTTCCGGCATCCGTCACAAGGGCAATGGATTTCCCCTCCAGCAACAATGCCAACACCCTGGGAAGGGTGCGTTGTTCGTTATCCTCGCGAAATGATATCTGCGGCTTGGAGATTTCAAAATGCTTTAATAGAAACCCGGTCTTGCGGGTATCCTCGCTGACCACCCAATCCACGGCGGAGAGCGTATCCAGGGCGCGCTTGCTGATATCTCCCAGGTTTCCAATCGGGGTCGCCACAAGATAGAGGGTGCCTTTGCCGGATGACATGAAATGACTCCACCAAAAATTTAGGGTAATCATACCCTGAACCAATCCAAAGTCAATACATCAATCCCGCATTCCTTGGTGGTCGGGGTGGGTCTGGTTATAATCAATTGCGAATACAAAGCAAAAACGCCATGGGATTTTTCCCAAAAAGGACAGGACCAACCATGACGACAGGGATTTGGTGGATACGACGTGATCTACGACTGGCAGACAATCCTGCACTTCAACGCGCTTTGCAGGAGTGTGATATCGTCATCCCTCTTTTCATTCTGGATCCGGCACTTCCTGCATCCCCCGCCCCAAACCGGCAGGCATTTCTCTATGCTGGACTTCGATCCCTGGATGCGGACCTGCGCGAGCTTGGTTCCTGCCTGACAGTTCGCAGTGGCAACCCGGCGGATATCCTGCCGCAGGTTTTGGCAGAGACAGGCGCTGAAAAGATTTTCGCTGAAGAGGATTATTCCCCCTATGCGATCCAGCGGGATCAAAAAGTATCACAAACCTTGCCGCTTCAGCTTGTCCTCGGTGTGACAGTTCACCACCCGGGGATGGTTGTAAAACCGGATGGCAGCCCATTCCGTGTGTTCACGGCTTTCAGCCGGACATGGAAAGCACTTCCACAGCCGGTCAGCTCGGAACCCAAGCCGGGTAAACTCAATCCCCCACCCAAACTGGCATCAGAACCCATACCCGGTCTTCCGGAATCCCCCAGCTTTCCTGCCGGGGAAAAGGAAGCGCATTTCCGCCTGGAAAAATTCCTGGAACAGCCGGTATACGAATATGCCAATGATCGGAACCGCCTCGACCTGGATGGCACTTCAACCCTTTCCCCCTACCTCCGTTTTGGAATGATATCAGCCCGGCAGGCTTTCCTTTCAGCAACCAAAGCGCGAGCAAATACCTCCAATCCGGCAGCAACCCAGGGGTGCGAAACCTGGATCAACGAACTGATATGGCGGGAATTCTACAATGCAATCCTGTATCACTTCCCCTTTGTACTTAAAACCACATATTCACCATCTTTCAGGAACATCCCATGGCGGGAAGCACCGGATGATTTGCATGCCTGGAAAATGGGAATGACGGGTTATCCTGTTGTGGATGCCTGTATGCGGCAGCTTGCCGGATTGGGCTGGATGCACAACAGAGGCAGGATGGTTGTAGCATCTTTCCTGGTTAAGGACTTGTTAATTAATTGGCAGGAGGGGGAGCGCTGGTTTATGAAACACCTGGTGGATGGCGATCCTGCAGCCAATAATGGCGGCTGGCAGTGGACCGCCGGGGTTGGTACGGATGCCGCCCCGTATTTCCGGGTGTTTAACCCAACCACACAGGGTGAAAAATTTGACCCGGAAGGCAGGTTTATCCGGAAGTGGGTTCCCGAGTTGGAACGCGTGCCAACATCTTTTATTCACCAT
>JAGVUS010000075.1 GCA_019136175.1 Chloroflexota bacterium
AGAAGAATACCTACAACCAATCCGGTTAGAAAGATGATGATGAGCTGCCAGCGAAATTTTTTCATAATGTTATACAAAAAGGGCGATCCCCAATTGTCTTGTGAGTCGCCCAGACGGAAAAAGGATGTGAAAGGGCGCGGTGGTCCGCTGCCCCATTAGTTGCTGATGATGATGGTGACGATGGTCAAAATAAAGAACAGGACACTTAATCCAATGGTGGCAAAGAACAGGGTTCGTTCCACACCACGCCGGGCAGTGAAGACGGTATCCGAGTCCATATTACCGGTCAATCCACCCAAGCCCACGCCTTTATTTTGCAGGATGACACTCGCCACCAGGGCGATTGAAGTTATAATCAATGCAATGTCAAAGTAAGTAACCACGCGAAAACCTCCTGGAAGTGTAAAGCCTTTCGATTATAACCAGCAAATACCCAATCCGTCAATAAGAAATCCAAAATGGAAGAACTTGTCGCCAATCTGCACATACATACCCGGTATTCGGATGGTGCTGCCACCCATCGCGAGCTCCAGAAAATTGCGCTTGAAGCAGGTCTGGATGTCCTCATCACAACGGATCATAATGTCTATGTCGAGGAGATGGATGGGTATTTCAATGCCCAGAAAAGGAAAGTCCTGCTGCTGGTAGGCGAAGAAATTCATGACCCAAATCGTGTTCCCCAAAAGAATCATACTCTGGTATTTGGTGTTAACCGCAGCCTGGCAGCCTTTGCCCCGGAACCACAATCACTGATTGATCAGGTCAATAAAGCTGGTGGAATGGCATTTCTTGCCCACCCCTATGAGGATGCCCTGCCCCGCTTTGACGAACCGGATATCTCCTGGGTGGATTGGGGTGTAACGGATTTCACAGGCTTGGAATTGTGGAACGGTTCATCAGAAATCAAAACTGCTTCCACAAACACCCTGAAAGCCATTTTTTATGCTCTTTCACCCCGCCACCTGGCACACCATCCTCATCCCCTGACGATTAGAAAGTGGGATGAATTAACAACCAGTGGAAAACGGGTGGTAGCCATTGGCGGCTCGGATGCACATGCTTTATCCGCCCGGTTGGGTCCTCTGCACGCCATCATCTATCCGTATCCCTTCCATTTTCAATCCATCAATACGCATCTTCTGGTAGCAAATCCACTCTCAGGCGATCTTCTTACAGACCGCCGGATGGTATGGAATGCGCTGCGGGATGGACATGCGTTTATCGGGTATGATTACCCGGCTCCCACGCGCGGTTTCCGGTTTACTGCCCAAACCCGCGATCAAAATGCCATCATGGGAGATGAAATCATCCTTGGTGGTGGTGTCACCTTCCAGGTTCGCCTGCCGGAAAAAACGGAATGCCGGTTGATAAAAGATGGAGCAATGATCAAAACCTGGAAACAGCAGGAAATTTGCACATACCTGACCAACCAGCCGGGGGTTTACCGGGTGGAATGCCATATTCACTACCTGGGAAAACTGCGGGGGTGGATTTACAGTAATCCAATCTACGTCCGGAAACCATGATCACCAATAATGTCACCCGCCTGCTGGATTCACGCCACATCCCATATACAGCATTTGAATTGCCTGTGGAGAAACTGGGAGCAGAAGAAACGGCATCCTTGCTGGGCGTTCCCATCTCCATTGTGTACAAAACAATTGTTGCCTTCCGGGAAAAACCTGGCAAACCCATCCTGGCTGTGATTCCGGGGAACCAGGAACTCAACCTGAAAGCAGTAGCGGTCGTTTTGAATGAAAAGAAGGTCCGGCTTGCCACACAACGCGAAGCGGAACAAGTCACCGGCTTGCAGGCGGGTGGTATTTCGCCCCTGGCGTTAATCCATAAGGGCTTCACTGTCTTGATTGATGAATCTGCCCATCACCACCACCAGATCCATATTTCGGGCGGTCAAAGGGGACTGAACATCCGCCTGCCCGTGGACGACCTGGCAGACCTGACCCACGCCCGCTTCGCCATCCTTTGCCAAACAGTGTCGGGAAACTATCAGCAGGAATCTTGCTAGCCCTTGATAACAACCACCGGACGCAGCCTTGCCACCTTGTGTGCCAGGTCTGCCCCAACAACTGACTCCACAACACTGTCCACATCCTTGTATGCCTGTGGGGCTTCTTCCGCCAATCCTGCCATGGAGCCAGCCCGGATGGTGATTCCACCCGATTCCAATTCCTTGATCAAACGCTCCCCACGGATCATTCGTTTCGCCTGGCTGCGGCTCAACACCCTGCCCGCCCCATGCGCACACGATCCGTATGACACTTCCATGCTCCGGCTTGTTCCCGCCAGGACCCACGATTGGGTTCCCATGCTCCCCGGCACAAGCACCGGCTGACCGAAGTCCCGGTATTCCGGTGGAAGGGATGGATGCTGGGGACCAAATGAGCGGGTAGCGCCTTTGCGATGGACGCAAACCTTTACCTGCCTGCCTTCAATCCAATGGGTTTCCAGCTTTCCAATATTGTGCGCTACATCGTAAACCTGCCGGACGTGGTAATTTGCCCCAATTCCAGCAAATATATGCTCAAAGACACTCCGGACCTGGTGCGCCAGGATTTGACGATTACAAAATGCATAGTTGGCTGCGGATCGCATGGCACCCAGGTATCTCTTACCCTCCAGCGAATCCAGGGGGGCACAAACCAGCTCCCGGTCTGGCAGATGGATTCCATATCGCTGGACAGCCCCCTGGAATTCCTGGACATAATCAGTACAGATTTGATGACCAAAACCCCTGGAACCGCAATGTATCATGACGATCAGGCAGCCCTGCCATAACCCCATTGCCTGGGCGGCGGCTGTATCAAAGACTTGCTCAACAACACCCACCTCCAAGAAGTGATTCCCCGAACCGAGAGTACCCAATTGAGTTTTTCCGCGTTCTCTGGCACGGCTGCTGATCGTTGCCGGATCAGCAGCCTCAAGCGCACCATCGTCTTCTGTCCGACGCAAATCCTGTTCCGTTGCCATACCTTTCTTCAAAGCCCAGCGGGAACCCAGCCTGCAAATCAAATCGAGGTCTGCGTCCGAAAGATGGAATCCACCGGATGTGCCTACACCACTGGGACAGGATTGATCAAGTTCCATTGCCAGCCGGTCCATGAGCGGGTAAGCTTCCTCCAGCAGGATGGAAGTTGCAAGCAGTCGCACCCCGCAGTTGATGTCATAGCCAATGGCACCCGGTGAGATCATCCCGGTGGGATACAGTGAAGCAGCAACACCACCAATGGGGAATCCATACCCCTGGTGCATATCCGGCATCACCACCACAGGACCCGCCCAACCAGGCAACGTGGCCGCATTGATCGCCTGCTCAATGGAAAGATCACTCAATGCTTCTTCCAGGATTTTTCTGGATCCAAACAGCCGCACTGACACTCGCATATCGCTGCGGTGGGATGTGGGAATCTCCCATTCATACTCTGTTATTTTCCTGATCGCTTGAAGAGAGATGCTCAT
>JAGVUS010000112.1 GCA_019136175.1 Chloroflexota bacterium
CTCTGGGCAGTGAAATCGATGCAGTTTCAATCGCCAGTGGAATGCCAATCATTAAGGCAAATCCAGTCAAAATCAACCAGCGGATATCCGGGATGGCGACCGAGCCGTCCATCAACGATTGTTCAATGATCCAACCAATTGCCTGGGCGGCAATGATAGCCCCAACAATCCACATTCCCGTCAACACAAAAAGGGCAACCAAACCACATCCCTGCCTTGGGTTCCTTTGTTCCCCCGGCTCATAGACCGCTTCGCTGTTTTGCTCCATGTCTTATTTCCTTAACAACAAATGGATTGTAACGTCCTCATGAAAGGTCAAGCGCAAACTTGCCATTTTTATAGAGGAGGGTGTCATCCACCCAAATCTCACCACCATCGCGGAGATCACAAATCATATCCCAGTGAATGGCAGATTGGTTAACACTGCCTGTCTCCGGGTATCCAGAACCCAATGCCATGTGGAAACTGCCACCAATTTTTTCATCGAAAAGAATTTCCCGGGTGAATTTTGTAATCCCTTCGTTTGTACCAATTGCTCCCTCGTCGGTATCCAGCGTTTTCAACAGGAAATCCTCATTCTTGGAAGCTTTCGCCTTGATCACCTTCCCGTTTTCAAACCATAAACGAACCCCTTCAACCTCCCGACCGCCATAAATTGCCGGGTAGGAGAAATACACAGTGCCATTTGCACTGTCTTCAACGGGTCCGGTGAAAATTTCTCCATCGGGCACATTTTCATGGCACGCACAATTGATGAATTTTCTGCCCCGAATGGATAATGTAAGATCCGTTTCCTTGCCAATTACGTGTACGTTCTCTTTACCGTCCAACCAATCACAAATTTTTTGTTGTTGGGCATGGACTCTTTTCCAGTATCCAACCGGATCATTCATATCTGGCATGCATGCCTGGTACACAAAGTCCTCAAACTCGGTCAGGCTCATTTCAGCATCCTGGGCATGTGCCTGGGTGGGAAACAGGGTGAGCGACCATTTCAACTCCCCCCTTGCCGCCCTTTCCAGGAACAGTCTGGTGACAGGTTCGCTTGCCCGACTCGCAAGGACCATTTTGTGCGGATCCACATTGTTCAGCGCCCGGGTATTTTCGTCAGCAATCACGTTAAACATCACGTCAAATGTTTCCATCGCCAGCTTCACGGGTTCAGGAACAAAACCAAGCTGGTCATCAGAAGCAATTTTATAGAATATTTCTGCCGCTCCTGGCAGGGACGGCATCAGAAACGGGTAGGCACCCGCCTGCAATACTTCCTGATAAATGGCAAGAAGCAGTGGTTGGGCAACTGCACTCCCCCGAAGTAAGACTTTTTGTTTGGGCTGCACATCGGCAGAATATTGAACCATCATCTCAGCCAGCCGTTGAATACGCGGGTCTTTCATGAACCAACTCCTCCGTCCTTATTTTGTTTGTGTGATTCCTTGCAGAAAAATGACAGTTATTATATAGTGAACCTGTCAATCAAAATCCATTATACCCGAACCAGGTACACAACTCCCGGAGGTGAAACATGATCCATAACGAATACAAGAAATCAATTTCTTCAAACACCACCCTGTATTTCCAGGAATGGAAACCGGTCGATCCATGCGTCGCGGTTATTGCCCTTGTTCATGGCTTGGGAGAACACAGCGGACGGTATGCTCACTGGGCAGAATTGTTTACAAAAGAAAATATTGCCCTGATCAGCTTCGATCTTCGGGGGCATGGACAGTCATCCGGGAAGCGGGGACATACCTCCTATGATGAAACCGCACAGGACATTTCATTATTGCTGGATGAAGCAAGTAACCATTATCCCTCTGTTCCCATTTTCCTTTATGGTCACAGCCTGGGTGGTGGATTGGTCATCAATTATTCATTATCGGTTCGTCCCCCGGTATCGGGCGTCATTGCAACCAGTCCCGGATTGGCAACAGGCACGCCCCTTCCCCCCGCCAAGTTAACGGTGGCAAAATTAGCCAGTTCTCTCATGCCTTCCTTTACCTTGGATAATGGTTTGGATCGGGCAAATTTATCCCGGGACCCCGAAATTGAGAAGCGTTACTCGGCTGATCCGCTTGTTCATGGTATGGTTTCCGCACGCTTGGGAATGGATTTAATGACAAGGGGACAATGGTCCATTGCCCATGCCAATGAATTTCCATTGCCGCTGTTATTAATGCAAGGCACGGATGATCATCTTGTCAGCCTGGAAGCAACCCGTCAATTTGCCCAGGCTGCACCTCAGGAATTCATCATTTACAAGGAATGGCAGGGGTTTTATCACGAATTGCATAATGAACCAGAAAAATTTCAGGTATTCCAGTTCATTCACAAATGGATCAAAACCATTTTGCTGAGTTAATGGAACTCTTACACTCTCATGCTATGATTGGACCAGATCCATAGTAGAAAGTGAGAGGAATGCCCATGTACTTTGGTGGATATTTTCTGTATATACTCTTCAGTCTGCCCGCCTTAATTTTGGGCTTCTGGGCTCAATTTAAGGTCAAGTCCGCATTCGATAAGTATTCAAAAATTCGAATTTATAGTGGTCTCACCGGCGCCCAGGTTGCCCGGCGGGTATTGGATATGAATGGACTTCATGATATCGGGGTTGAAGAAGTCGGCGGAATGCTCAGCGACCATTATGATCCTAAAGCCCGCGTCCTCCGCCTGAGTCCCCAGGTATACAGAGTTCCCAGTATTGCAGCAGCTGGTGTTGCTGCCCACGAAGCGGGTCATGCCATCCAGCACCGCGAAAACTACGCCATGTTGAAATTCCGAACAGCCATGGTTCCCACCGTGCAAATTGGAAGCTGGTTGGGTCCAATCGTTTTCATGGTTGGATTGTTTTTATCATCATCCACAGGAACCACCATCGCCTGGATTGGGTTGGGATTGTTTGCCGCAACTGCCCTGTTTGCCTTGATAACACTGCCCGTGGAATTTGATGCCAGCCGGAAGGCAAAAGCCTGGTTATCCACTTCTGGGATCGTGTTCCAGGAGGAAGCATCTGGAGTGGGTCGGGTCCTTGATGCCGCAGCATTGACGTACGTGGCGGCTGCTGTGCAATCCATCTCAACAATTTTGTATTATGCATTTCTCCTCCTTGGAAGGGACCGGGATTAAACAGCCAGTCCACTTTACCTGGATTCTGTTTATCCTCTTATCCCTATTACTGAACTCTCTCACGCCAGCCGATTTTAATGATCAATCCGGCTGGCGTTTTAACAATGTGCGCATGATTGATCCTGTGGACGCTGTAACGCCGTCGCTGGACTTGATTGCTGCATACACCCGTCAGGTGGATGGATTTGTGGAGATTCGGGTGGATTTATTGGAAATGGCTGATCCCTGGGCATTAGACCTCATTGTGGGATTGGATCACGACAAAGGAGGAAATTACACCCTTCCAACTGGAGAACAAACAACAGTTGAATGGGATCAGTTTGTAATTATTCAAGCGGCTGCCCCGCCCGCTATGATGAATTCATCCCACCAAGTGAACTTAACCATCATCCCCCGTGTCATCCGGGATGAATCCATGGATTCGATAGTTATCAAAATATCAAAAAATGCCTTTCCCGGTTCGATGGGAAACACTAAATTCCAGGTGTGGTCATATACTCCAGGGGAGAAGTTCCATGCGGATGAAACATCCATTTTCACCAATCAACAAACCCTCAAATCACCCGCAAAGCTTGCTTTAGTCTTCCAGGATGTCCTTCCAGCAGCAACACCCCAACAGGCATTGCGCCGTTGGGATGGAGCACATACCGGCCCATACGGCCAAAGACATGGCCTTTACCATCTCTTAACCGCATCCTCTCAATACAAAATTCCTATTGTGCTGTTGGATAT
>JAGVUS010000185.1 GCA_019136175.1 Chloroflexota bacterium
AATAATCGCCATCGTAGTTTTCATCTGGTTCGTCATTGTGGAATGCCCGCCACGAAGCCCAACTCCGTGCAGGGTATTCTTTCGCGTCACCCATTGAGCGAATTGCGTAACCCGAAGGAATCGGCGTGTCGGGTATGGGTGAATCTAAATTGCGGCGATAGTGATGTCCCCAGCCAAATTGCTTTTCGTAACCTCTGTTTTGTGCAGTTTCCTGGCGCTGTGTATCGTCCTCAAAGATGGGCATATAAATATAACGCCTGCCATCTTCTGTGACAGCATAGAAATTTTCTTCAGCATAAGTGAGTATTTCATTTTCCAATTCTGCAGAACGATAGTGCGGATGGACGTGCAGGCGGAGTTCACTGCCGCCAATGTGGGTCAATGCAGCAATAATCTTGCCATCCGTATTTTCCCAAAGTGTCATTCCTTTTTCCACTGATTCAAGAATATTGCAGGTTTTGATGTAATGCCAACGCCAGTAATCGAGGCGTGCCACATTCCAACTGTGTTCGAGCCTGCCGTTGAGCAGGAATATTTCCCGCAAAAAATTGCGGGCGTGCCAGAAATCATCTTCATGGCTACAGGCGCGAAAGGAGAGTTTCATTGCTTAATCCAAATATCAGAATTTTTGCTGATTAACGCCCAACGGCTGGCGTTACCTGAGGGTAGGCAGCGTGGAAAACAATCGTATATGGTTCGGGCATAATGGAGAAACCATGAGGATTACGCCCTACACCCATCATTATACGGAATCTCAGCGTAAATGCAACGAAAAAACCGCCCCCCATTCCTGGAAGGCGGTTCAAATGGATTACAGTTGAAACTCTTTCCTTCTGCATCACCGGGCGGAACCTGCGCCAAAGGCACACAGGCGTGTACCTATATATCAAACTCGGTCCACACCGGTTGGATTAGGATCACTTTTTGAAAGCTTCTTCTTATTTTCGTACATTGCCCACTTACTCAGAAAACATCTCTGACTGCACCGTCAGCATTTCACACTGGGCATCATCCGATATTTTTCCGGGCTTCTTGACCAGGTAGCTTTTATCCATTGTGTTTATCTGATCTAAAACAATCTGCCCCGGCTTCCCTTCAAACTGGCGGTCCACTCGAGTTGGGTTACTTCTTCCTTTTATTGTCACCAGAGCAACCATCACCGTTGCGATATGGCGGATCATCTCATCGAGAGAGATAATGAGCCCGGGATGTGTTTTCTGGATTTCACTTCCACCAGTAGAATCCAGGTTGATGAGACAACCTTCGAATTGCATGACTACCATGTCCTCTCTTCCTCATCCCAATGTGTAGGAGGGGCTTCGTCCAACAACTGGTCATTGCCTTATTTCGCCATCTCAGAAAAACGCTCTTCCAAATCCTGCCGGGGATGGCGAGAAGCCTGGATGATTATTTTATTTCCTTGCGCTGCCCTCTGGCGCAGATATAATTACAATAAACATTCAAAATGGATAAGTTCTCCATAAAATAATCCGGATACTGAAGCCCACAAGCACAAGCAGGTTTCGGATATTGGGCTGGTGCCAAGGAGAAAGAAATTATGCCGATCCACATTTTCAATGGTTTTACTTGCAACGCACGCTGGCCGTCTACTCTGAAAACTGGCACAGTTTGTATGCTTGTGGAGACAGAACAGGGACTGGTTCTCATCGATACCGGTCCGGGTGTTGAGGATTATGCCCACCCACACGCAATGTTGAAGCTTTACCGGATCATCACGGAATTGCCATTTGATGTTCATGAGACTGCTGTTAACCAGATCAGGCAGTTGGGTTACCAGCCCGAAGATGTGCGTGACATCATTTTGACCCATATGCACTTCGATCATTGTGGGGGCTTGCCCGATTTTCCTTGGGCCAAGGTCCATGTCCACCGCCGGGAATTCGAGGCTTTTACTCAAAAAATGCGCCGCTGGACAGATATTGCATATATTCAGCGACACATCTCGCATGTGACAGATTGGATACTATACGATGATGGAGACGAACGATGGTTCGACTTTAAAGCCATCCGACTTCCTTTCACACCTGAAATGTGGTTGGTGCCATTGCATGGACACTCATGGGGTCATTGCGGCGTGGCTGTCAAACTGGAAAATGGATGGTATTTCAACGCGGCAGATGCCGGGGCAGTCTACAACAACAAGACCCCTGCGTGGCTTATTAAAATGGTACTTGGTCCACACGATGCCCGCCTGCGCCAATTTATGAGGCTGCATCCCGAGGTAGTATTATCCAATTCGCATATGTTCCCTGAATGGTTTTTACACAAGGTATGGCTGTGATTTCATGGCAGGTTTGAAAGTGATTGGAACAAAATGGGCAATAAATTGATAATAACCGCTTGCCGACATTGATGCCTATTGTTGGTCGGAGGAATTAATTCAATCCGGCAATTTAATAGACAAGCGCTCCCCATTTTTCAGGGAAGCGCTTTGATTTATCAAAATGCAGATTTCTACCGCGCTACGCCCGGCATCACCGGGCGGAACTTATAGCCATACACCAGCAGACCGCTGGCATCGCCGTCCTGGCGGATTTTGCGGGTGACCATTTCCACGGGCATACCAATTTCCACCGGCTGCTCGCCAAGGTCGGTCAGCTGGGCGGTGATCACCGGTCCTTCCACCAGCTTGACCAGCGCCACGGTATAGGGAGCCTGCTCATCATACCCTGTGGGGGCATCGTGCATAATGGTAAAAGAATACACTTCACCGCGTCCGCTAAAGGTATAGGGCTGTTTGGCTTCTCCGCCGCACTCCGGGCAAACATCCCGCGGGGGGAAGAGCCTGGCGTCACAGTGGGGGCAAACCTCACCCACCAGGGCATATCGTTGTTTCTTCAAGCGCCAATGTCGCGGTATTTCCATGTTGATTACTCCTTATCACAGCTTTCGAGTGTGAAGTGTACTGATAAAGGACTCTCAAATCCTATCAACTTTGGCATCAGGCATCCCGGCGTTCCAATATGTGCGTCACCACAGTGGAAGCTGGTCCGCCAAGTGTGATGGTCATGCCGCGACGGGCACGGGGGAGCTGGCTTGCGCCAGCTTCACCGCGCAATTGCTGCACAGCTTCCACTACCTGGTACATCCCGGTTGCTGCCAGCGGATGGCCGCGCCCCTTGGAGCCGCCCATTGCATTGAGCGGCAGCCTGCCATCCCGGTTGAAGATGCCTTCCGCAGCAAGCTGCGCTGCCCTGCCACGCGGTGCAAACCCGGCAGCTTCCAGTACCAGCGGTGCAAAGATGGAGAAGGTGTCGCTGATTTCGAGGAAATCCACGTCAGTTGGCAGGATGCCCGCAGTCCGGCAGGCTCGTTCCAGCGAATGGCTGACAGCTTCAAAGCCCAGCAGCCAGGGGCGGTCGTGCAGAGCAAGCCGGTCAATGACCACGCTGCTGCCGGAGATGCGCACCAGCGGGCGGGGAAAAGCCTGGCCCCCAGCAGCTCGCGCGGCTGGGGAAATTCATGGAGATAGCGCTGCATCAACAAGCCAGCCTGGGCGGTGGGAGTCAGCCCTTCCACGGCTTCCCAGTCATAGTCTGTCATCTGGGAAACAGCGGATTCCA
>JAGVUS010000193.1 GCA_019136175.1 Chloroflexota bacterium
GGTTTCCGCTGGTGGTGCACAACCGCAGCCGCGCGGCGGTGGAGGAACTGGCAGCCGAAGGCGCCATCCCGGCTGGTTCTCCGGCGGAGGTGGCGGGGCAGGTGGACGTGGTCTTTACCAACCTGCCCGATTCACCCGATGTGGAGCGCGTGGCGCTGGGCAAGGACGGCATCATTGAGGGGGCGCACCCCGGGTTGATCTTTGTGGATAATTCCACTATCAAGCCGGTGACGGCGCGCCATATTGCCCGCGTATTGGGTGCCCAGGGAGTACAATGCCTGGATGCCCCGGTCAGCGGCGGGGATATTGGGGCGCGCAATGCCACGCTGGTCATCATGGTCGGCGGACCGGCGGAAGCCCTGGAGCGGGTGATGCCCGTCTTCATGGCGATGGGCAAGACGGTGACCCACATCGGCGAAAGCGGCACCGGGCAGATTGCCAAGGCAGCCAACCAGATCATGGTGGCGGCGCAGATGGTGGCAATGGGGGAATTGCTCATCCTGGCAAAGAAAGCCGGCGCCGACCCGTTGAAGGTGGTGGAGGCAATTCGCGGCGGCGCGGCGCAGTGCTGGACGCTGGATGTGAAGCCCCCGCGGCTCTTTGCGGGCAACCGCCAGCCGGGCTTTAAGGCGCATATGCAGGCAAAGGACCTGAATATTGTCATGGAAACTGCCCGCGAGTATGGCTCGCCGCTGCCTTCCACGGCGGTCAATGCCCAATTGTTCAACGCCATGGTGCAAAACGGGCTGGGGGACCTGGATAATTCCGCCGTCATCGAAATATTGGAATCGCTGGCAAATACCCGCTTGCTGGATGCGTAATTAAAAAGTGCCGGGGCGCTGGTCATGCGCCCCGGCTTTGTGTTAAGGTGATTGGTTATCAGGGTTAAGGCTGGAATTCAAAAACCCAGGGACCTTTGACATCATCCTGGATTGCGTCATAGACCAGCTGCTCCGCATCCTCCAGCGACATATCAGCCGGTTTTTTAAAGACTTCACATCCAAAGATATAGTCCTGGTGTTTGCAGGTGAATTCAATGGCAACGCCAGCCTCAGCCAGTTGTTGTTTGGCACGCTCATAATCTGGATATTCCGGCATGGAGACGGCAATCTGATCAACACGCAAGATCATGTCCTGTGCAGTTCGACTGCCGGAAAGCGGAAAGCTGAGAAGGTGACATTTCATTTCCATCCCATTCACAGTTTCAGGTTCGCTGAGGGTCATGCTGGAAAAATCCGGGATCTCCTGCTTGCCGATGACCAGCGATACTTCCCAGGGCAGCCAATCCCCCGGATTTGGGGTTTGGAAACAGAGTTTGAACCCCGCCTGTTCCGGCGAGATGGATATCCGGCTGGCTTGCATGGTCAGGTTGTTGGCGGTCTGGATGTAAGTTTGCTCAGCCGGGATTGCGGCACTCATCAGGTTGATGAAGGGATGATCTGGTGAGGTTTCGGCAAATACAGGCTGGACAAATTTCATGCCTGTAAACACCAAACCGGTTGCCATGCCCCCCAGAAGGAGCAGGATACACCAGGTTGGGATATGGGAACGTTTCATGGAAAACCTCCTTATGATGTGTTGAAAGGTTTGTTTTTTTACGGGACACACGGTGAGTAAATCATGGAATCAATGATCGAATTACTGACCTGACCACATGCGTTCATATATGCTCCATCAGTGCCATATCTTTGTGATGAATATACGTATTGGTAATTGGGTATTGGTGCTGGAGAATAGGAATAGTAGTAATATTTTAAAGTTGCATTTGCATATTTATTTACACCACTAACATTTGTTGTTTTTGCCCAGTAGGTGGAACATACAGTTGATTTTCGAAGCTCAAGTTTGGCTCCATTATTTGTTGTTTGATAAAGTGTTGTGGCACTTGCATCACATCCTGTTGAGTTAGGATTTAGTCCATTGCACCCTGTACCAGAGCAGGTAGGATCCGCCGTTACAGAAGATACAAGAATTGCCAATAGAAATGGGATAGGGAATAGCACAATTAATTTCGTGAGTTTCATGTTATCTCTTATTCCATTTTTATGGATTGACATGTAAATTTGCTTAACTATTATAACGAGTCGGGTGTTAATTCCAAGTAAAGAGCCAGTTCAGCACTGGTCGGGATGAAATCATGACTCGCTGGGTGTCTGGCATTGCTCCTTATCACCAGGCTGTACCAGGAACTTGTACCCCATACCTGGTATGGTCATGATATATCTGTTTTTTTTGTTATCATCCCCCAATTTCTTTCGCAACGAATGGATATGCACCCGGACGGTATTCGAAAAGTAATTTACTGAGGTTTCCCAGACATGCTCCAGCAATTCCTCCTGGCTGACAACCCTGTCTGCATGCACCATCAGGTATTCCAGGATGCTCAGTTCCCTGCGGGTGAGGTGAATGCGGCGGCTCCCCTTCCATGCCGCCCGTTCCACTGTATCAAAACGAATATCCTGGATTTTTAGCAGGGGGTTCCGATCATTCATGTCCCGCCGGAGCAGGGAGCGTATCCTGGCAAGGAGTTCCTGCAGATGAACGGGTTTTGTTACAAAATCATCTGCTCCCAGATTCAACCCCTTAATCAAGCGTGGCAGGTTTTCCTTGCCGGATAGGAGCAGAATGGGAACACCGACATATTCCTTCCGGATGGATTGACAAGTTGCCAACCCATCATGATCTGACAGATCAATGTCCAGAATTACCAGATCATATGTGTTAGCATTCATCATCTCCAGGACAGCAGTGTTGGATTCAGCAGAATCGGTTTCGTATCCTTTTTGCTGAATAATCCTGCAAAGAATCTTGAGGAGGTTATCATCTTCTTCGATGATCAATATCTTCATAGTCCCCCTTATTGAATTTGCCTTGTTTCCCTTCTCATGATTGAATCCCTGGTATCATCTCCAATGGATATTTCACATAAATGTTGTAACCTATCCTGACAATACTGTATTATACAATGTTGGGGATTAAGCGGATGTTAATTGTGGTTCGGGATAGGCGGAAAGATGGCGTCATGTGTCATTGCAAAGGAGCGAAGCGACTGAAGCAATCTTGATTTGGGATAATTTTCCTGAAAATGGGAAATTGTTGTGCCCCTGACAGGGTTTGCAACGAAACAGGGTTTATAGCCCGGGTTTGCATTGTGTAACAACTGCTCTGTTCATGCCGGGGTACTGTTCAAGCACCCCGGCTTGTTTCCAGTTGATTTTTAGTCCATACAATTCAATTAACAAAATGCACCCAGGGGTGCGGGCTCCACGGCAAGGCGGCTGGACAGGGTTAACCCCATTGCCTCGCGCACCTCTTCGATGGTCTCCTGCACCACCGGACGGGCGCGGTCGGTGCCCATCCGCAGCAGGTCTATCACGTCCGAGGGGTGGCTGGCAAGCTCCGCGCGGCGTGCCCGCAGCGGCGCCAG
>JAGVUS010000335.1 GCA_019136175.1 Chloroflexota bacterium
TGGATGACCTGCGAGGTAACTGCTGGTTCACTGATTACACTGATCCGGATAACGCCTGTGGCAGGAATCCGGTAGGAGGTGTGTGCCACTCCATCAACAGAAACCTGTTCAATTTGCTGGAGGGTTCCCGTCTCTCCTCCCAGGTTGAAAAGGAAGCGAACCACGGTTCCATCCGGGACAGGATTCTGGTTGTGATCCAGGATGACCCCGGTGCGAAGCGGGATGGTATCTCCCACCTTGAAAATGGGCTGGGGGGTTGATTCGGGCGTGGGGGTACTGTTGGCTGGTGGTTCCGGCAGGTCCAGGAAGAGGGGAATCACCTGGTTGGGATCGGGAGAAGTGGCGGTGATCAGGTCGTATGCAATGCCGGGAACCGAGACTGGCAGGGCGCCGGATGGTGCCAGTTCCTGGAAGAGTACCCGGCTCGCCACATCCAGAAATGCCGGAATTTTGGAGTACATCCCATAATATGCGGTGAACTTGGAGATATCCGTGCTGTCAAAATAATACGGGGCATTAAAGGCAAAGACAATGATTTTCTTGTTGGCGAGAAGCTCGGGGCGCTCTTCCATCAAACGAAGAAACGCCAGTGAAGAAGGATGGTTTTCCGAGATTTGTGTGATGGACACCACCACCCAGGTGGCAACTTTTAAATCGGTTTCCAGGTTGGGTTGGTTGAGTGGATCATCCAGCATCCATAAAAGGTGATTAAATGTATAGGAGGATAGCAGGCTGTTGGACACCTGGTTGCTGCCCTGAAAACCATATAGCCGCAGGACCGCCTGTTGGAAACTGGTTTCGCCCAGGACGGATACCGCCGGGCAGGTGGAACATTGCCGTTGATCCATTGTATCTGTCAGGAACACAATCCGGTCCAGCAAACCCGGCGGACGCGGGATTTCCAGCGCCAGCTCGGCAGCAGATGGGCTGATCAGGGTGACCGCCTGGCGGGCAATCTCAAAATTGATCGAATCGGATTGTCCAATTTCCGCCAATCCCTCCACCGGGGCAAGTACCTGCTCCAGGGAAAAAGTGGGGTAGAGCTTGTATTTGAGAGTCAGAATGCGTAGAACGGATTGATCCACCCGCTGGGCGAATGCCGTATCCTCGCGGTATTTTTGGATGAAATGATCCAGGGTACTGATGATGGTTGTATAGCTGTCTGGTGCACCGGGGGCAATGAAATTATTAAGATAAAGCAGGTCATTCCCGGCGAGAAAGGCGGTACGGGCAACCTGCCGGGCGTCAAATGTCAGCCCCGTGGGGTCAGTAAAGCGGCGAATGGCATTGCTGCCCAGGTCGTCGCTGACAAGCACTCCCTGGTTTGCCCGCCATTGTGCCAGTTCGGGCAGGGTCAGTAACTGTTCCAGTGATGTGCCATCCAGGCTGACCGGACGGGTGGTGGCGCGGATATTTCCCTGGAAACCCTGGTAACGAATGTGGGTGACCAGCAGACCATCTGCTGTTGTTTCAGCACCGGGGGCGTTCCCGGTGACGGTAAAAAAAGGCGCCAGTTCAATTTGTTTGAGTTGCTCCAGGGATTTCCGCACCGTGGCAACTTCATCCTCGGTGGGGCGGTCGGAGCCGCCAGCACCGGGGAAATGCTTGGCAATGACCGCCATCCTTCCACTGGATCCTTCATGCAATCCCTTGATGTAAGCGCTGCCCATTTTCCCCACCCAGTATGGGTCGGCACCAAAGGCACGGGTTCCCAGGTCTTCACTGGGCTCGGTGCGGATGACATCCAGGACATCCAGCGAAGGACCCAGGAAGAGGTTAAAACCAAGCGCCTGCAATTCTTTGCCCATCACGGCTCCGGTGGATTCTGCCAGCGCAGGATCCCAGGTTGCACCTACTGCCATCGGGTTTGGCAGGGAAGTGACCCCGTTGAGAATCTGGTCGTAGGGCGCCAGGTCACCCTCCTGGGAAATTCCCACCAGGAGAGGGATGTAATTACCGGAAGATGTGGTGGCGTCCGGTGCAGCTCCGCCGGTATCAAAAACCCAGCGGTGTGTCTGAAGGGTGGAGATCAGGGTATGGGTGTTATTGAGAGTGTTTTCCGGTCCAATGAAGTTATTGTTGTCCGCGCTCAGGATCACCCCGCCGACATGACGGTTGACCAGCAGATCATAAATTTGCGAGTTTTCCCGCACGTCCATGCCCTTGAAAGTAACCAGAAATAGTTGCCCCACGCGCTCTTCCGGGCTGAGCCGGGCAAGCAGGGTTTCCGCTTTGCGGCGCGGGTCACTTCCTTGGAACTCTTCAGCTGCCTGGACGGAGACCGGCTGTACCGCGGCTGCCAGGAAAGCAGCCAGCAGGAGGAGGGAAAGCCATCGCGAGGAACAGGTTTTCACCAGTTAATCTTCCCTTGGGGCAGCATGCTTTGCCAGGATCTGGCGGTGGATTTCCGGCTGGATGTTTCCGCCGGTCAGAATGACCAGTGCCGGGCGTTGGGGCACTTTCCCGTTGAGAATCGCTGCCAGGGCAACAGCAGCCGATCCTTCAATTTTCTGCCCCCAGCGCTGCCAGGCAACGGCAATTGCCTGCTCCACGTCTTCTTCATGAACCAGGACCAGGTCATCCACATAGTTTTTAACAATGGGAACGGTTATGGAACCCTCTTCCACGGCACCCGATAAACCGTCTGCCAGGGATGGCAGTTCAGTCTCACACCCTGCTGGCTGCCCTGGTGGAATATGGCGTGGAAAAATGGGGAAGCTTCCGACTGGACGCCCACCAGGCGGGGGCGCCGGGCAAGCCGGGAGAATGTCAGTCCAAATCCGGCAATCAATCCGCCGCCGCCCACCGGCACCAGGCAGATTTCCGGGATTTCCGGCACTTGTTGGATGGTTTCCATCGCCAGTGTGGACTGCCCGGCAATGACCCGGGCATCGTTGTAAGGGGAAATCCAGGTTTGATTGTGTTCCAGGGCATATTGCTGGGCGGTTTGCTCCGCCAGTTCATATCCTCCCGGGACAAGACGCACCTCTGCACCAAGTGCCCGCATGGCATCCACCTTGGCGGGAACAGCATGGTCTGAGGCAAAAATGATGACAGGTGCCCCCACCTGTTTGGCTGCCCATGCCACTCCCTGCCCATGGTTGCCCGCCGAGGCAGCCACAAGTCCGCGCTGCTGTTCCCAGGGCAGCAGGGACAGGACTTTATTGACTGCCCCCCGCAGCTTGAAAGAACCGGTCATCTGCTGGTTCTCCCACTTTAAATACAGGTTCCACTCCGGGTCGTGCGTCAGTGGTGTGGTTTGCACCCGGTTGGCAAGCGTGGCGGCAGCTTCATCCAGCCATTCGGCAGGGATCATCTCTCCTCCAGGATGCGCAAGGCAAGCTGTGGGTCATCCACAAAAATGCCGTCCACATCCAGGGCAAAGAGACGGCGCATTTCGTCAGGATCATTCACCGTCCAGACATGAACCCGCCTGTTCATTGCATGTGCTTTTTGGATGTATTCTGCAGTTGCATCCGTATAGTGCGGGTGGGCTATCCTTGGCGCCGCCCGTCTTCCAAGCCATGCTGGAATCCGGCGGTTTGCCATGCCTTCGCCGAACAGGATGGCAGCTGGCACTTCCGGAAGGAATTTTCGGGCGCGGAAGAGGTTGTTGGCAAGGAAGGAGGAAAACAGCACCTGGTTTTCCATTCCCATGTACCGGACGATCTGGGTTGTCATGTCCACCAGGGAATCCAGCGGGGTGACGTAATTGGTCAGTTCCACGTTGATGAAGATGTCATGCCCCACTTCTTCAAAGACTTCCGTCAGGGTGGGAATTCCTTCCCCCCGGAACCTGGGATCAAATTTTCCACCAGCATCCAGCTCGCGCAGTTCTGCCAGCGGCAGGCGGTGAACGAAACCGGTGCCATCCGTGGTCCGGTTGACCGTGGGGTCGTGAAAGACCATCACCTGCCCATCTGCGCTGAGTTTGACATCCAGCTCAATGGCTGGTGCTCCCTGACGCACCGCGAGCCGGAAGGCAGCCAGCGTGTTTTCGGGTGCGGAAGCCGAAGCTCCCCGGTGGGCAAAAAGAATTGGACGCGGAAGAAGGTAAAGGTGTGTCATAGTTCCACAAAATAGGAATCGGTTGCCCGGTCAATCAATTCACGGGATAAGACCGGCTCAACGTTCAGGTAACGCGATATATCAATGATCTGGTCGCAGAGATCACGCGGGTGATTGGCGCGCAGCTTGCGGTTGCGCTTGATGTAATATTCCTGCAGCAGATAGGCAAGCCCCTGGTCCGTGTACTGGACGCCCTTCTGGGCGGCAACCCGCTTGAAAATCTCGCGGTACTCCTCGTAGGTGGGGTCCACAATTTCAATCTTATGGCGCAAGCGGCGCAGGAAAGCTTCATCCACCAGTTCACGCGGCGGCAGGTTCGTGGAGAAAATGACCAGCACGTCAAAAGGCACTTCCAGCTTGCGCCCGGTGTGCAGGGCAAGGTAGTCAATCCGGTTTTCCAGCGGCACAATCCAGCGGTTTAACAAGTCGCGCGGGCGAACCTGCTGTCTGCCAAAATCATCAATCAACAGGATGCCACCATTGGCTTTCATCTGGAAAGGTGCTTCATAAAATTTAAGCGTGTCATCAAAAACAAGGTCCAGCCCTGCCATGGTCAGTTCACCGCCGGTGACAATGAATGGGCGGCGGATGCGCACCCAACGCGGGTCGCGGCGGGTGCCGGAGCGCAGCGAGCCGGTGCCCTTGTTGGTGGTATCTTCATCCGGCACCAGGTGATGGTTAACAGAGTCAAACAGTTTGATCACCTGACCATCCACGCTGACTGCATAGGGGATGTAGATGTTTTGCGCCTGCACCAGGTTGCCGATGGCGCGTGCAATACTGGTCTTGCCGTTGCCGGGGGGACCATACAGGAAAATGGATGTTCCCGAGTTAACCGCTGGTCCCAGCCTTTGATAGGTTTTTTCGGAGAGCACCAGGTGCGCCAGCACCTGCCGCATCAGGCGGTTGGTGACCTGCAGCCGACCCACTTTTTGGCGCTGGATGGCTTCGTTGTACACCTGCACAGGAACCGGTGCCGGACCGGCATACTGGCTGCGGTCCAGGGCTTCGCGCGCCCGGGCAATACCAGCGCCGGTAATGGCGTAGACGTAAGCACCTTCGCCCAGTCCCATCTGGGATGTGCGTACTTCCACCAATTTTTCCCGCTTGAGGGCTTCCAGCAGGGTATCCACGACCCCGGTAAAGGGCAGGGCAATCTCTTCGGCGACTTTAAAGCCGGTCAGGTAGCCTTCAAAGTACATGATCTTTAATACCAGGTCCTGCAGCCAGAGATGGGAGAGCCCGGTATCCTCCACCCGCGTGATGGGTGGGGGAATGAAGCCGGCTGGGGCTGCAGGTGCCCCGGGAGTGGGCTGCCCAAGCGGGCGGCTGACGGAGGGCTGCTGGCTGGGTGGGCGGGGAGGTAGCTTGGTCATACAATCTTCTCCTATATTGCTTGGCTGGCGCCAGGGATGGCAAATTCCACCCCTTGGGGCGGTTTGCCCGTCTCTCATTATAGCATACGCGTTGATCCTGGCAGTTTATGAGGCGGTCTGCCTGTTGATTTTGCGAGCAACTTTTATGCCAGGCTGGGTTTTTGCAGGCAAAAAATCATTTCCCCGCCCACTTCCAACTCTGTCAGGGACCAGGAAAGGCCCCGAATGGTTTCAAGCACCAGCCGCCGGTGTTGGTCGGCAAGCAATCGATGACCGGTAAGGCTGCGTGCAGGAAGTGTGATGACCAGCCAGCGGGTTCGAATTGCCTGCCAGAACTCCCGATTGCATCCCCGGCGGCGTTGTTCAAAACGATGGGCTTCCTTGAAGAAAAAAGCCACATCTGCCGGGGTTTGGGGAGGGTTCACAAGGATATCTCCGTGGAATGCCAGTTCCTCCAACCCCTGCAGGCGGAAAAATCTATTCAATAATGCCACCCGCGGCTGATGCAGGTCCCAGGCATGGTACCGGACGGTATG
>JAGVUS010000261.1 GCA_019136175.1 Chloroflexota bacterium
TTGAACGGGCGGCGCAGGTCGAGGTAGCGCCAATCCATGCGGATGTCGATGGCGGGCAGCGCCTCGGCGAAGGGATCGAGCGGGAGCTGCGCCCCGGCAAGGTTTTCCACCGCCAGCGTCTCCAGCTGGACTTCCAGCCCGCCCAGCTTGACGACGGGGTTGTCCACCACTGTGCCGGTGATGGTGACGGCGGTTTCGGCGGTCAGGGTGGAGATCAATTCCGCCAGCGCCAGGTCGCTTGGCTTCCAGAAGGCAGCCTGCACCAGCCCGGTGGTATCCCGGATGATGAGGAATTGCATTTTCTTTTGATCGCGCAGGGTCTGCAGAAAGCCGCGGATCTGGACTTTCTGTCCGATCACCTGGCGTAAATTTCCAATCATTGTGCGTTCCATGAAATTCTCCTCCAAGACAAAAATCAACCCCCATTTTAATCCAAAACAGGGGAAATGGGACAATGGATATGCAGGCAGGGGAGGGTTGTTACGGCAGCCAGCACAGGCTGCCGTTGGTTTCGCATGGGCGCGGGTTCACCCGGCGGGCGAAAAGAACGTTACTTCCGTGCCGGTATCCCGGCAATAGGTTGCCTGCGGCAGCCTTGCCAGGCGCAGGGCAACCAGCAGGTCGCCCGCTGCGCCGGAGGCATTCAGAAGCACCAGGAAGCCCAGCAGGAACTGCCCCCGCAGGCTGAAAAACGGGATCAGCGCCAACCCCGCCACCGTGATGGCAACCAGCGGCAGCAGCGTGGCAGCCAGGAAGGCGCGGCGCGGCAGGTACCAGTCGCCGGGGCTGGCGGAGGCGTAATAGCCCTTGAATTCAAACTTGGGCAGCTCGCGGGTGGTCAGCCAGAAGACCAGCCCGTGCAGCCCTTCGTGACGCCGGGATGTTCACCGTGAAAGCCGAACCCCATTCCTCCGATTGAAAGCTGGAGCTTGCCCACATCACCCCCGCCGTCAGCAGGATGGATGCCGCCGTGAGCACAACACTCCACGCCAGCATGCCCAGCAAATCCGGCAGCCGGTGGATGGAAACGGACCCGGCGGGGACGTACCCGGGCGGAAGTGTCCTGACGGGTGGGTGCATCTGGTGCCCGGCTCAGCCCGCCAGCATCAACCGGGCGGTATCGCGCCCGATCTTGACGGCAAAATTGGTGCCGCGGTCCCACGGGTAGACCTGGCTCATCGAGGCGAAATACAGCCCGGAGATGGGCGTCTGCACCGGCGGGATGTTGCGCGAATGGTTGAGCAGCGGAATGGGCTGGGCATAGGTGGAGCGGAACAGCCACGACTTGCGCACCCAACCCGCGGTGAAGTTGGGATTGATCCGCGCCAGGGCGGGCAGGAAGCGCGCCTGCAGTTCCTCCTGGCTGAGGCGGAAGTTCTCATGGTCGGTGTCGAGGTAATCACCGCAATAGATGATGTGGTCGCCGCCGAAATAATCGGGTGAAAGGAAGTTGGTATGTTCCACCAGCGCCAGGAAGGGGAAGCCCGCCGACTTGGGCAGGTTGTACCAGTAATAGCCCTGCTCGGAAAGGCGGTGGGTGAGCGCCAGCACCATCACCACTGCGCCCATGCTCTTCAGGTTCAGCAAGCCCTGCAGGTATTCGCCGGGCAGGTCGGGCGCAAGCCGCGCCATCAACGCCGGGGAGGTGGTGGACAGCACCCGGTCAAAGGTTTCCGTCACCCCATCGGGCAGACGGATTTCCAGCCCGCCCTCTGCCCGCGGCTGGATGTGCTGGACGGGGGCATTCAGGCGCAGGTCCACGCCGCGCTCCCGCAGGGACGCCGCAAAGCGGTCGGCAAATGCCTGGAAGCCGCCGCGGAAGGTGCCCAGGCGGGTGGTGCGCGCCTTGAAACGCGCCCAGAACCACGCCATGTTGACATCCTGGTAGTGCCTGCCAAATTTGCCAATCAGCAGCGGCTCGAACTGGGTGGCGTAGAGCCGCTCGCCGTAGTATTTGCGCATCCACGTGTGGGCGGTCACCTGTTCCAGCGGCTGCCAGCGCGCCAGGTAGCGCAGCCAGGCGGTGACAAAGCCAAAGCGGGCAATATCCGGCAGGGTGAAGCCGGGAAAGGTCAGCGCGGCAAGCGGCGAATCGAGCGGGTGGAAGGCGTCCTTGTAATAGACCACCGTCTTGGGGCGGGGGAAGAAGACTTCGTCCTGCCAGCCCAGCTCGCGGATCAGCCCCAGCATGGCGGCATCCGAGGCGAACCAGTGGTGGTAGAACTGCTCCACCGACCAATCCCAATGCGGCTCCTTGAACCCTGCCGCCAGCCCGCCCACGTGATCCGAGCCTTCCAGCACGGTCACCTGGTGCCCGGCGTTGATGAAATCGTGGGCGGCAGCCAGCCCGCCGAACCCTGCTCCAATGATGCCAATCCGCATAGCTACTCCTTGTGTGGTGATTCCGGGCTGCCCGCCTGGGGCTCCTCCCGGCGCATGTCCTGGACTTCTTTACCCCAGCGCAGCGGCTGGCGCAGGTAATAATACGCCCCCAGCAGCGTGATGGGGAACCACAACGCCCCGTGCAGCACCAGTGTGTAACCAGCAGCCACTTCCGGCGCCACATGATAGGCGGTCAGCACGGCAATCCCCGGCGCATCAAACGTGCCGATGTAGCCGGGCGCCGAGGGCAGCGTGGTGGAAAGGTTGACGATCCCGTTCATCAGCATCAGGGCAAAGAAACTGACTTCGAACGGGAAGGCGTGCATCACAAACCAGTATTTGCCCGTCTCCAGCAGCCAGATGAGGACGGTGGTGAAGAGAATCATCACCGCATCCAGCGGCGAGCGCAGCGATTCCAGCCCGCCGATGAAGCGCAGCGTGAAACTGCGCACCGGCTCGCGGAAGCGGCGCGGCACCAGCCGGTCGATGAACCAGCTGGCAATTTTTTCCGCCGTCTGGGGGAACATTGCTGCCAGCAAAAACCCCGCCAGTGCCACGGCAAAGACGATGGCGCCGATGATGGACAGCTCGCGGATGCTGCCGATGAACCCCGAGGCGCTGTCCAGCCCGGTCAATTGCGGCAGGCTGAAGAAGACGAAGCCCAGCATCACCACGCCGTCGAAAATGCGCTCGACGATGATGGTGGCAAGCGATGCCGAGACTGAAACCCCCTCGCGCTGCTTGAGGATGACCGCCCGCAGCACCTCACCGGCGCGGGCAGGGTAGATGTTGTTGCCCATGTAGCCGATGCAGACGATCGGGAACATGGTGCGGGTGGGGATTTTCTTCAGCGGGCGCAGCAGGTAGTGCCAGCGCCAGGTGCGCACCCACACTCCCAGGAAATAGACTGCCACGCCGGGCACCAGCCACCAGTATTTGGCAGTTTTCATCGCCTGCCAGACGTCCGCCAGGTGCAGGTTGCGAAGGGCAAGATAGACAAAGAAGATGCTGATGACCAGCCCAACCCAGAATTGCCAGCGTTTCCTCATGGTGCAAGAGTTCCAGTCCCCGGGTGAATTTGCCAAAGGCGTACCCAATTGTAGCACCGATTTGGCGGAATGGGTGCCCGTCCCTGCCCGGGGGTGGATGGGAGGGACGACTGGCTCCACCTATTCAATAAACAATCCGGAGGACTGGTTTGCCAGCCCCCCGGATCGTTAAAACATCCAGGCGGGTCTACCGCAGGATCACTGGCAGGGAAATGCGGTTCCCTTCCAGCACCGTCAGGTAAATCCACAACATCCAATCCGGTCCGCCGGGGGCGTCTGCGGTGACCCACGCCAGGGCGGTGTATTCCTCGCCCGGCAGGGCATCCATTGGCGGGGTGATGGTGAAGGTGATGGTTTCCGCCTCACCCGGGGCAACCTCGCCGCCGTACTTATCCAGCGTCACCCAGTCCGGGGGCAAATGACCATCCAGCGCCCGGTTGACAGATTCCAGGATATCCAGCCTGCCGTAGCCGTAGGTGTTGTTGGGGATATCGCCGGGCTGGTCGCCGCCGCAGCCTTCATTATCGCCGATTCCAAAGGCGTTGTAGCTGAGCATGCCCGCTGTCCACTCAATCTGCCCGATCAACTCGGGAGCCGCCGAATAGAGCAGCGCCACAGCGCCCGCCGTATGCGGGGATGCCATGCTGGTGCCGTTATAGAGCGCATATCCGCTGCCCGGGACGCTGGAGCGAAT
>JAGVUS010000458.1 GCA_019136175.1 Chloroflexota bacterium
ATGACGGGCGCATGGACAGGCGGCATGTGCTGCCCCGGTCCATAGGCGTTGAACACCCGCAGGCAGACGGTCTCAATTCCCCACAGTGCGCCGATGGTGCGCACATAGTATTCCGCTGCCAGCTTGGATACGGCATAGGGCGAACGCGGGTTGGGCATGGCGTCCTCCCGCACCGGTTGATTGGTCTGGTTGCCGTACACCGCCCCGGATGAAATCAACACCACCCGCCGGACGCCCACATCGCGCAGGGCTTCCATTAATGTGACCGTGCCGCCCACGTTCACCTGGTCGTACTCGCGCGGGTACAGCACCGATTCCGGCACCAGCACCCGGGCTGCCAGGTGGTACACGCAGTCCACGTCCTGCAAAAGCGTCCACAGCTTGGGGCGGTCGTTCACATCGCCCCGGGTGAACTGCACCTCGGGCAGCAACACGGACGGATCACCGGTGGACAGGTCGTCCACGCCGCGCACCATATGCCCCCCGCGCACCAGGTGATTCGCCAGTGCTGATCCCAAAAAACCCGCCGCGCCGGTAATCAGGAACCGCATACGATGGATTATAGCACAGCCTGGCGCGCAAGAACTGCCAGGGCAGCCCGCAATCCCGCCAGGATGGTCTCCAGCCCCAGGGTGGGCATGGGCTTGCCGCGCAGCACAGCCTGCTGGGGCAGCGAGGGCAGGTGGATGAACCCTGCCGGGATGGTTTGCCCGGTCTGTGCCAGGTGGTGCAGCAGGGTGTACATCACCTGGTTGCAGAGGTATGCCCCGGCGGTCAGTGACAGTTCCGCCGGGATGCCAGCCGCCAGGATGGCTTCCTGCATGGCTCGCACGGGCAGGGTGGAAAAGTATGCCGCCGGTCCGGCGGGATCAATTGGCTGATCGGTGACGGTCTCGCCCCGGTTATCGGGAATGCGGTAATCCATCAGGTTCACCGCCACCCGTTCAATGGAGATGGCGGCGCGCCCGCCCGCTTCTCCCAGGCAGACCACTGCCCGGGGATTGACAGTTTGCAGTGCCTCCAGCAGGCGGGTGGGACTTCCGAGCCTGTCAACCGGCAGAATGGCGGTTGTGACCGCCAGCCCGGGCGGCGGGGTCTGTGCCAGCGCCTCCGCTGCCAGCATGGAGGGGTTGACGGGGCTGCCGTCGAAGGGTTCAAAACCAGTCACCAGGATGTGCATGGGAATACCTCCAGCAGGATGATTTATTCCAACCCGACAAGATCCCGGCAGGCAGCTTCCGTCCAGGGGTGCCAGACCGGCAGGTCTGCCCGCTGCTCCCACAGGTGCATCAGGAAGGCAGCCGCTGCCTTCTGGAGCGAAACCGCCAGCCCGGCTTGCAGTTGGGAGAGGTAAGGCGGTTCACCGGGCTGGTCCCACGCGAGCTTATCCGCGATGAAAACCAGCATGTCCAGCGGGGACGCACCGGGCTTGAGGGTGGTGTGGCAGGCAATTGCAGAAAGCACCGCCGGGTCCGTCACTGAAAAAAGGTCCGCTGCCAGCACGGCGGAGAGCTTTTGATGCAAGATCATCGGGCAGGCGGCTTCCTTGGGTAGAACCGCAATTCCCAGCCCTCGGGCGGATTCCAGGCGCTGGCTGGTGGGGATGACCGCGCTGATATCATGCAGCCAGGCGGCAGTTTCCGCCTGCCCGCCATCCACGCCGAACCGGGCTGCCAGGCGGGCAGCTTCCGCTGCCACTCCGGCAGAGTGCCGGATGATTTGCGGGAGGTGATGCATGCCGAGAAAAGTGGCGGCATCGTGGGGGATATTTCCTGAAGGCTGAAAGGAGCCTGCCAGCAGAAGAATCAATGGCTGCATGCGCTTGATTATAAACGCAATGGCTTGGGGCTGCCGACCGACGGCTGCTGTTTTCCGGTGGATCCAAAACCTGTGAGTTTTATCAGGCGAAATCCATGCCTTCCTCACCCGTTCAATCCTCTGATTCATCGTATAATTTACCCGGTGGAGAATCCCCCCACTGGATTGATCTCACTTTCTGATGAAGAGGATAACGCATGCCTGAAGAAGATCCCCGAATACTGGAACTGCGCGAGATGCGCGCAAAAGCCCGCCAGGGCGGCGGCGAAGAACGAATTGCTGCCCAGCATGCCAAGGGCAAGCTGACTGCCCGCGAGCGGGTGGACATCCTGCTGGACCCCGGCACCTTCCAGGAGGTGGAACCCTTTGTCGTCCAGGGGCACGATGAAACCAGCCCCGAGCCGAACAAAACCCCCGGCGACGGTGTGATCACCGGCTTTGGCAGGATTGATGGGCGGACGGTGTATGTCTATTCCCAGGATTTTACTGTCCAGGGCGGTTCGCTGGGTGAAATGCAGTCCCACAAGATCTGCCAGGTGATGGACCTGGCGGTGCGCAACGGCGCTCCCATTATTGGCTTGATTGACTCTGGTGGGGCGCGCATCCAGGAAGGTGTTCGCAGCCTGGGTGGATATGCCGAAATCTTTCGGCGCAACGCCCAGTACTCCGGGATTGTCCCGCAGATCAGCGTGATCATGGGACCCTGCGCCGGTGGTGCCTCCTACTCTCCCGCTTTGACGGACATCATCATCATGGTGGAGAAACAGTCCTACATGTTCCTCACCGGACCCGATGTGATCAAGACCGTCACGCACGAGGAAGTGGACGCCGAAACCCTCGGCGGAGCCATGACGCACCACACCGTCAGCGGGCTGGCACACCTGACCGCCCCCTCCGACCAGGAGGCACTGGCAACCGTGCGCAAGGTGCTCAGTTATCTCCCCAACAACAACGTGGAAAATCCCCCGTTTGCCGATACCGGCGACCTGGTCTCCCGCATGGACGAAAGCCTCAACCAGCTGGTCCCCATGGATCCGGGTGTGCCGTATTCCATGCACAATGCCATTCCTTATATCGTGGACAGCGGCTCCTTCCTGGAACTGCTGGGCGGGTTTGCCCGCAATGCCATCGTGGGGCTGGCGCGGATGGGCGGCATGCCGGTTGGGATTGTCTCGCAGGAACCGGATGTGATGGGCGGCGCCATTGACATTGACGCCAGCGACAAGATCTGCCGCTTTGTCCGCTTCTGCGACGCTTACAACATCCCGATTGTCACCTTTGTGGATTCGCCCGGCTTCATCCCCGGCACCGACCAGGAATACCGCGGCATCATCCGGCACGGCGCCAAGGTGCTGTATGCCTATGCCGAGGCAAGCGTGCCCAAGATCAGCATTGTCACCCGTAAGGCATATGGCGGCGCATATGTCGTCATGTCCAGCAAGTATATGGGCACCGATGTGACCTTTGCCTGGCCTTCCGCGGAAATTGCCGTGATGGGCGCCGAGGGTGCCGCCAACATCCTCTACCGCCGCCAGATCAAGGAAGCCGCCGACCCTGCCGCCGAGCGTGCCCGCCTGGTGGAGGAATA
>JAGVUS010000241.1 GCA_019136175.1 Chloroflexota bacterium
AATGAAGGAACAGGTCAGTGCAATGATCAAGGAGGTTCTTCCATGAGCTGGCTGTTGGATCGTGAACAGGGTCTTAGCCTGCGCCGCCTGCAGGCGGAAGACCTGGAGCTTGCCGCCGGGCTGGCGGAACGCAGCTTTCAAAGCCCATCCATTGGCGCAGAAATCCGCAGGATGCTGCACCTGGCTCTCACCCGCCCCGGGTATGCACCTTCCATTGAAAAACAGCAGGATGATTTGATCTCTGTGGTGTATTATGTACTGGTCCGGCAGGTGGAGGATGAAGAAGTGCTGGTGGGCTTGTCGGGTCTCTATCGACCCTGCTGGGCGGGTGCAGGTGTGTACTGGCTGGGGTGGTTTGCCGTGGATCCCCAGCAACAGCACAGGGGATATGGTGCCACCCTGCTGCATGCCACCCTGGTGGCTGCGGCAGCCAGCGGCGGCAGGATGATTTGTGTGGAAACCTCACCGGCATCGGATGCCGCCCTGCACCTTTATGAAAAACTGGGTTTTGTCCGCTGTGGCGAGGTTGCGGATTACTGGGAGGCAGGTTTGCCGCTGGTGGTGCTGGCGCGCACCCTGACAGACATCCAGGTCCCTTCTGGAGGGTTGCATGAGCTTTGAGTCCATCCAATTGAAACCGCTGACTGGTCTGCAGGATGAATTGTTGATTCCCTGGCTGGAGTTGTATGAACTGGCTTTCCCGGCAAATGAACGCATCCTGGTTGCCGATATCCTCAGCCTGTTGAAAAATTCCACTGCCCTTCAGCACGAACACCTGGCAAGCGCGGTGAGTGTGGAAAATGAATTTCTCGGGTTAATCTGGTATTCCGAGCGTCCAAATCGGGGGGTGGCGTTGCTATGGTACCTGGCGGTTCTACCCAGCCTGCGCTCGCGCGGGGTGGGTGCGCAGATGTACCGGGCAATGGTCCAATCTCTGGACCCGGAACAATACACGGCAGTGGTGTACGAAGTGGAAAAACCCGCCGAGGCGCATTCCCCGGAGCAGGCGGAATTCTCCCGCCGGAGGATTGAATTCTACCGGCGCAATGGCGCATTACTGCTGGGAGGAGTCCATTACCTTCAGGAAGTGGGTTCGCATGTCCCCCCAACGCCCATGCACCTGATGGTTCACCCGCTGCATCCCCTTACGCCGGAGCAGGCTTTTGCGATCTGCCAGCCTGTCTTTGGGCAATCCCTTCACCAGGCGGGAAAACTGACGCTCGATTAATCCGCCGGTCAGGCGTTTAACTGGTAGCGGTGATAGGAATTCTGGCAGGGCGTGCCCCAAGTGGCATACATGGCGCGCTCGGTCATATCCATCACCAACGAAGTGACAGTCTTCTCGCGATCCATCCGGTTCCCGGCACCCATGTCGTGGTTGCAGATCGAATCGGGGTAATTGATGTGGTCGGAAAGAATGCTTTGCAGGCTTTCCACGCTGTGGGAATCGGTTTCCCGCAGCAGGCGCAGCGCCCGGAAATACCGCACCCGGGTGCTGATTAATTCATCCGATTCATCTTCAATGGATATCATGGTGGGGTGCAGGTAGTGGTTGGTATGGACCAGCCTGCCGTCCTCGCCGTACATCATGGCGAACTGGCGGGCGGAAACCTCAATATTATACAGTTCGCCGGATTCATGGACAATCAGGTGATTGTACCCGGCAGCCCGGTGGGGAATCACGGTGCAGCGGATGGCATCCGAGGGGGTGCGCGCCCCCAGCACCGCCCGGGAGACGATTACGCGCGGGATCCCAATTCGGCTGTCGGTGGGGTAAACCGTATCGCAGCACTGGCAGATCCCCGCCGCATTAAAACCAATGTTCGGCAGGAGGGCGCCGTACGTCATGGCAAGGAACGGCGGCTCATCCTTGGGGGTGGCATGCACCAGGAACACATCCGGCTCATCCTCGGGCAGCCAGTCCTCGTTGTGGGCTGCCAGTACGTGCCGGTTGGTGGTGTGGCGCTGGTTGACCGCCAGCGATGTGCACTTGGTCAGGTGCAGTGCATCCATCGTGACACCTTCCATGGCGTTCACGATAACAACTTCATCCAGCAGGACATTGCCACCCTCTGCAATGCCATGCATTTCCTCCACGTATTGGGGATAGCGTTCCTGCGCATAGGGGATGTACTTGCGCGCCTGGATCTGGGCGGACTCCCAGGTGAGATGCAGTTCCTCGTAGGTGTCCTGGATCAACTGGCGGGCGTTTTGAATGCTGTGCTGCACCTGCTCGCGGCGGGCTTCGCCCATCTGGCGCCCCATTTCGCGATGGCTGCCGGAGATGGAAATGATGGGTACCTGGCGGGGGAGGGATGGAGTGCTCATAACAGGATTCCTTTCCACTATTGTACACGCAAATTGATTCCGGGATATTGACATGCGGGAAGATTGGCGCGATAAAATAACGGACGTTCGTTATTTATCAGGAGGATCCCATGACCCCCCGCAGTTCCCGCAAACAAAGTGAAGTTACGCGAGAGAATATCATGAATGCCGCCCATGCCCTGTTCCTGGAGCAGGGTTACCACGCCACTTCCATGCGGCAGATCGGTGAGCGTGCTGGTGTGACACTGGGCGGAATTTATAATCATTTCTCTGGCAAGGAAGAAATCTGGGTGGCGGTTTTTTCAGAGCGGCATCCTGTTTGGCAGGTTGCGCCCATCCTGCAGCGGGTGGAAGGCAGCACCACCGCCGAGGTGGTACGCTCTGCCGCCCGTTTGATGGTGGAGGAACTGGACAAACGGAACGAGTCTGTCAACCTGATGTTGATTGAGATGGTGGAATTCAATGCCCGCCACATGCCGCTGCTGGTGGAATCCACTCTGCCGGTATTCCTGGAACTGGGCAGGTTGTTCCAGCGCCAGGCGGGGGAGTTGCGGGATATTCCTCTGCCCACCCTGCTGCGCTCCTTCGTGGGGCTATTCTTTTCATATTATATGACCCGCCGCCTGATCCCGCTGGAAATTATGCCCATTTTTGGCGGAGACAGCCTGGACCTGTTCGTGGATATCTACCTGCACGGTATCCTCAAGAGGGAGGATGACCATGCGTAATTCCCGGTTGGCAGCTCTCATTCGCAAGGAATTCATCCAGGTAATCCGTGACCCGCGTGCCTTGGCAGTTACCTTCATTTTACCCATTATGATGTTGCTGCTATTGGGGTATGCCGCCACCAACGATGTCCGCAACGTGGCGCTGGGGGTGTGGGACCAGGACAACTCGCCGGATTCCCGCACCCTGATTGCGGCATACCAGGCTGCGGATTACTTCAAGCTGGAATACCGGGTGGGCTCGGAGGAGGAACTCCGCGCCCTGATGGATTCCAACCACATCCGGGCTGGATTGATCATCCCGCCGGATTACAGCCGCAGACTGGCGGGCGGGCAGCAGGCGCAGGTTGC
>JAGVUS010000208.1 GCA_019136175.1 Chloroflexota bacterium
CCTGACCAATAACCAGGCAACCGATACGGACACCCCGCCCATGGCGGATATCAGCGTCACAAAATCCGACCTGATGGCAAACTACACCCGCGGCAGCATCACCTACCTGATCACTGTAAATAATTCCGGTCCCAACCCTGCCGAGGGCGTCATTGTGAATGATGCCTTCCCGGCAGGAGATATTGTAACAAGTTGGTCGTGGACCTGCCTGGCGCCAATTGGTGGGGCAACCGGCTGCGACCCGGCAGGGGATGGCGTTTACGACTTCAGTGATGTGATTGACCTGCCGGCTGTCAGCAGCATCACCTACCAGGTGACGGCAAACATCTGGCTGGATGCCAACACCACCCTGGTCAATTCGGTATCCATCACCCCGCCCGACAACGTACTGGACCCAAATCTTGCCAATAATGTTGCCACCGACGTGGACGATCCGCCGGTCTTTAGCTGCAATAATTTGACTGCCACGGCTGCCGGATCAATTGTGGACAACAAGCTCCAGGTGACCCTTAACAACAATACCCACTATCGCGGAACGTTGATCCTGGCAGAACTGGCATTTGTGGGTAATAAACCCAATAAATCCAGCCGGTTAACCTCCATTACGTTTGATGGTCCGGCGATTTATTCCACCTCGAGGAACGAGTCTGCCACTCTCTTCAATATTCCAGGTGCCTCCCCGGATGACTGGTTGATGGACGGCGGTGGAAATTATATTGACCGCACGGTGGACCCGCGCGTTCTGGGTGTGGGCGGCACCAGCAACCTGCAGCTGGTCTTCTACCAGGACAATCCGGAAGTTGTGACTGTCAATGCTCTATACCTTACGTTCACTTTCAACACCAACCCGCCAACCACCTGCCGTTATGGAGATCTAAAGTAACCTGATGACCAGACTCTGGCTTCCCTTTTTCCTGCTCCTCATCATCCTGGCAACTCCAGCTGCCGGTGATGTCCAGGCATCGCCGGGTGTGGATACCAACCTGTTTGGCTATACGGTTGCCATCAACTCTGATGCGGAATGGGAGGAATTACATAGAGACGAAGATGCTCATTCCATCGTGTTTAAGGGAGTTGATGATGGGTTGAGTTGTAATGACGAAAATAACAACGGAACCTGTGATCTCCAGGAAGAAATCGGTCCCATCCCACTGGGCATGGACTTCCCATTTTTTGAGAATACCTATGCCGATGTTTTCGTCTCCACCAATGGTTTACTCCTGTTTGGACCACAAACGGGCAATTCGTATGTGACAAACCGGACCATTCCAACGGGGTATCTGCCACAAAATATGATCGCCGGTTTTTGGGATGATCTGATCCTTGTCAATGATCAGCAAAGCCGGGTTTATTACCTGGATTATGACAATTGTCCGGTGGGATCGGGTCGATGTACAATCATTGAATATTACCAGGTTCTCAAATTGGGCGAAGCCAGCCCCTCTCCGTTCAGCTTTGAAATCATTCTGTACGAAAATGGGATGATCATTTTTCAATATGACAGCCTGCCGATCAATGCGCAAGAATGTACGGTGGGCATTGAAGATGACCAGGGCGTGGATGGAGAACTGGTTTATTACAATGAGCCTGGTCTGGTTCCTTTACAGAAGATCACTTTTTCCTATCCTGACCCGGGCAAGCGGATGAAAATGTTCCCCCTGTATGAAGGCGGCTTTTTGCGGAACAATGCCTCTGACCTGGCTTTTACGCTGCGGAATACAGGGACAGCCCCATCACAGTTCACGCTTTCCCTGGACGTTCTGGAAGGAAAAACACCGGGGGATGGGTGGTCCTTTGTTTTTTATGATAGCAGCGGAACCGAAATTCCAACGGAAGGGATTTTGCTGGGTGTGGGCGAACAGGAGCGGATGATTTTGCGCGTTACCGCCCCGGATGGTGCCGCCCGTGGTGATTTTTCCCGGGTTGCAATCACAGCAAATGCACAAGACGCTACTCCAGTGACCATCATCCGGCAGACCGCGGTGGCGGCACCTTTTACGGCTGCCTTGTTGGGTGAAAACAATATCCAGATGCAAATCACCACGCCCGCCCGCCAGTTTCTTCGGCAGGTACAAAGCGGCTATTCCGGAACGGCACTCTCCCTTGCCTACATGGGGGATACATACTATCTTCCCCACTGGGAAATCAGCGGATACACCCCCGGTGGAGACAACTACAAGAATTCTGCGCTCAAGCGGGTGAATGTTGTGGGTGGCTCCAGCTTGATCCAGACCCTGGCAGACCACAGCCAGGAGGAGGATAGTATCAATGATAATGAAGTGATGCTGGCAATGGCTCCAGATGACACGGTGGGGGCGGTGTTTTTCCGCAGTACCCATGGCGATTCCATGATGGAAGAAGTCTACTGGCAGGAAATCAGCGCTTATGGCAAGCCACAAGGCGACCCGGTTCTGCTGGATTCCAATTCGGGAGATCTAAATCGTTCTTTCAGCCAGCCGGTGATGACTGCAACCACCAGTGATCAGTTTGTTGTTGTCTGGAATGTGCATGATAACAATGGCGAGGAGATACTGGGTGATTTGCATTATGCCATTCTCAACACAGATGGAGAGATCACCAGACCGGCTGAAAGCCTGGTAGGAGCCATTTTTGGCGGCAGTTTATTCAATAGTGCAATGGTTGCCCCCCTGTTGGATGGGCAGGTTTTGGCTGTATTCCAGGAGACGACCCCGGAAGGTTTGGTGTCCATCCAATATACCCTCATTGATTCAGCGGGCATCGTAGAGGAACCAGTGGAAATTTCTTCTGCTCCCAGCTTGGGCAGGGTGGATGTCACCATCCTTGCGGATGGCAGTCCGCTGGTTGCCTGGATTGAAGAGGATGGGATTAACCTCCCCCAGGTTAAGTTTGTGGTGCTGAATGTGGAAGCGGGTGGCTTTGTTTCAACGGTACAGGCACTGAGCCTGCCCGACGACCGCCCTGCAGCCGACCTCTCGGTGACCACCGATACCCAGGGATATGGCGTCATTGCCTGGGGCGAGCGTTTCTACTCCCGGGTTTACTATGCCCTGGTGGATGCTGCCGGTTCTGTGATCACTCCGGCGATGTCCTTCCGCACTGCCGATGCAGGCAGCCTGCTCCGGATGGGAACAGAAGGAGTCAGCATTGCCCCCTGTCCGGATGAACTGATCTGGAAACAAGCCATGCCCACCATTTTAAGGTAACTGGAGGTGAAATGAAATTGAAAAAATATTCCTCCCATCCAAAGTCTGAACGCGGTCAAAGCCTCACGGAACTGGCGGTGATTGTAGTCATCATGATCATCATCCTGGCTGGCGTGGTGGACCTGGGCGGTGTGATCTTCCAGTATCTTGCCATGCGCGATGCCGCCCAGGAAGGCGCATCTTACGCCACCGCATTTCCCGACAGCTGCAACGAAAT
>JAGVUS010000063.1 GCA_019136175.1 Chloroflexota bacterium
ATTCCGCTGGTGAATTACCTGCCGCGCCGCTGGCGGGACCGGCTGGCGCCGCACGTGGAAATTTACACCCGCCGCAGCCTGGAAGCGCTGTTTGCCGGTCTGCCGGTGCGGTTTGTGACGCGCACGGTGGTCTTCGGTGCATATGACAACATCATTGCCCGCCGCCCGCGGCTGGGCAGGCTGCTGCGGGGGCTGCTGCAATGGCTGGAAAAGACGCCGCTGCGCGCCCTGGGTCTTTCGCATTTCTGGGTAGTGGAGAAGGTGTAGCGCGCCCCTGCCGCGCTTTACAAGCACTTAACAACCGCCGCAAGCTATGGAAATCCGCGGCGGAACCGGGTATGCTGAACATTGGCATATTTTTCATCCAGCCAGCCCGAGGATTCATGGTCAGCAAAACCAACCCGGTCATTCCTCCATACAGGCGGGCAGGGCATTCCCTGCAGGACACCCACCCCGCCGTGCGCATCACCCGGCTGCTGCCGATGGTGTTCCTGGGGGCATTCCTTGCCATCAGCGGGGTGCTGATGCTGACCAATGGGTTGGCGCCCATCTCGCTGGACCCCGGCAAGCCCCTCCCCAACCTGGACCAGGTGGGAATTGGCGCGGTTGCCCTGGTGACGGGCTTTGGGCTGATGCTGGTTGCCCGGCGGAAACAATACAAGGTCAACCGGCTGTTTTTGCAGGGCTGCCAGGCGCAGGGCACCGTGATTGATGCCTGGCAACAATCCGACAAAAATTCCACCAGGTATTACGTCTCCTACGCCTTCACAGTCCCCCGGGCGGAAGGCGGGGCGCACCTGGTGACGCACTCCGAGCAAAACCGGGAGCTGTACGATACGGTCCGGGTGGGGGATGCCATTGTGATTCATTACGACCCGCAGGACCCCGATCACTGCCTGGCAGGCGCAACCCTCCCCACCAGGCGGCAGACCGGCTGAGAAAACCGGGGGGTTCCATCCCGGCTGGCAGTGCAACTTCCCCAAAGTTTAACCGTAGATTAAATCGGGTGTAGAATCTGGATTGAGGCGCATCCCACCCCATCCGGACGCGCCCGGGAGGATCTGCGATGTTAAGAATCAGCCAACTGGTAGGTCACCCGCTGGAGTGGAAACAACCCACCCTGCGGATGGAATATGAACTGCTGACCGGCGAAACCCTGGCAGCCACCCTCAAGTTCCGCAGCGCCTGGGGCACGCTGGCATATGCCGAAAGCGGCGATGGCAGCTGGACATTCAAGCGGATTGGTTTCTGGCAGAACCGCGCCAGCATCCGCGAGGCGGGCTCCGAGGAAGACCTGGCAATCTTCACCAACAGCACCTGGCGGCAGGGCGGCACGCTGGAATTTCCCGGCGGCGGGAGCTACCGCGCCACCACCAACTTCTGGATGACGCGCATGGAATGGCAGACGGAGGACGAGGAGCCGCTGGTTACCTTCCACGTGGGCGGCTTTTTCCGCCAGTCGGCGGAGGTGGAAATTCATGCCCGTGCGGCGTACCTGCCGGACCTGCCCCTGCTGGTGCTGTTCGGCTGGTACCTGGTGCTGATGCTCCACCGCGATGCTTCGGCTGCCTCGGCGGCGGCAGCGGGAAGTACCTAGCCGGTCATTTGAGTGATACAATCAGGGCTTATCCCTCGGAAAGCCCCAGGCATGGTTGAATGGAAACCGATCCTCATCACGCGACAACCCCCATCACAAAAAAAGCACCCCTGCTGACCCCCCTGTTGTTGATGTTCATGTTTGCCATGATCCTGGCGAACCTGGGCGGCAATATGTACGGTCCGCTGGAAGCACTCTACCTGAAGCAACTGGGGGCGGGCATTTCGCAGATCGGGTTGTTTTACACCCTGTCGCAAATCATCCCGCTGCTGCTGCAAATCCTGGGCGGGTGGCTGTCCGATTCGATTGGCAGGCTGCGGGCAATTGCCATCGGCAGCGTGGTGGGAATCTTTGGCTACATCCCGCTGATTCTTGCCAACCGCTGGGAGTGGGTGCTGCTTGCCTCGGCGCTCAACGCCGTCACCCGTTCGTTGATCGGTCCCAGCTTTGACGCCTTCATTGCCGACCACTCCGCACCGGAAAACCGCGCCCGGCTCTTCGGCGTAACGCAAACCCTGTTTGCAATCGTCTCGGTGGTGGGTCCGGTGCTGGGCGGCTACCTGGTGGAGGGCATCAACTTCAAGGGAATGTTGATGGTGGCTGCCGGGCTGTACATCCTTGCCACCATCCTGCGCCTGGGCATGGCGCGCGAGGCGGCAAAGGGTGCGGATTTCAAGCCCGTCCCCCTGTCGTTGACGGGGCTCAAGCAGAACCTGGGCGCCATCCTCAGCCTGATTGTCGCCGGAGGACTGTTCACCTGGATCCTGGTTACAGACGGGGTGCGGGACATCTTCTTCAATATGTCCTTCTCGTTCCTGTCGGTCTTCATGGAGGAGATTGCCGGGCTGACGATCGGGCAGATTGGGGTGATGAACAGCGTTTTTGGAATTGCCATGATGGTGGTGATGATTCCCGCCGGGCACCTGGCAGACCGGGTGGGCGAGCGGGTCAATATTGCCATTTCGTTTGTCCTGATGGCAATCTCGCTCGGCATCATGGTGTACGTCCCGCCAGCCAGCCCGGTGTGGGTCTACACCCTCGGCTGGGTGATTGCCGGGGTGGCTTCAGGGCTTGCCAGCCCCGCCTACCAGTCATTGATCAGCAAAGCCGTGCCTGCCCGCCTGCGGGGGGTGGCGTTCGGTCTGTTCAGCACCAGCCTGGGGCTGGTTTCACTGCCCGCCCCGTGGATTGGCGGCTTTTTATGGGAAAAAGTGAACCCGCAGTTTCCCTTCCTCCTCACAGCGCTTGCCTCGCTGGTGGTCATCCTGCCGGTCTGGTTGAAATTCAAGGTCGAGCGCAACCTGGACGAGGAGGAGGCGGTCACACCGCCGCAGGATGCCCCGCAGGGATGAGAACCACAGCCACTTCTCCGGCAGGCTTCACCTGCCGGGATGGACCCCCAACCGTTTTTTGCAAGTCCGTAAAAAGGAGAAACCATGACGACTGAAACCACATCCAAATCATCAGAATCCACCCGGTGCAGGGAGACCCATTACCGCGGCGGCGGTTCGGATGCCGTCTATGGACTGGGCTTCATCGGTGCGGCAGTGTTTTACATCGGGCAAGCCACCGGCTTCTGGATGGGCGTGCTGGGCTTCCTGAAAGCCATCGTCTGGCCCGCCATGCTGGTGTACGAAGCGCTGAAATTCCTGGTCATGTAATCCCCGGCTATTTGCGCTGCCGCTGGAAGGGACTTAACCGGCGGGGGCTGGTGCGCAGGCGCACCGCCACCGGGCTTTTGAGGATGTAATAGCCCACCACCGAGGCGGTCATGTTCAGAGCCCACCACCGAGGCGGTCATGTTCAGTATGGTCAGCCAGGCAGCCCTAGCCTGCTTTTCCGGGGCAGCGTCCGGCGGAATGACCAGGCGGTCCACCAGCTCCTCCAGCGGGGGGGAGATCCGTTCCTGCAGGTCTGCCAGCACCTGGCGCAGTCTCGCATCGGGGATGCGTTCCACCAGGGCGGGCAGGTCCGCCAGCGGGCTTTTGGGCTGGGTGGCGGCTTTTTCCGCCAGCACCTGGCGGTAGCTTTCCACCGTGCGCGCCATGATGTTGGACCAGTCCAGGTGCTGCACCCGGCGGCGGGCAGCCTGGCACAGCGCCTGGTATTCCGGGGCGGGCAGCTCGCCAATCCGCTGAACGGCGCGGGCAAATTCCTCCGGGCTGGCATCCTTT
>JAGVUS010000119.1 GCA_019136175.1 Chloroflexota bacterium
ACCCTTGGGATCGTGTCTTGGAGAGTTCAGCCTCGCCCCTACAAAATACAGGATTGCCGCGCCGCCATGCAATGACCGATGAGGGTGGGGACAAGCCCCACCCCTACATAAACATGGATTGCGGTCGGCGCGCAGGGGCAGTTTGCCCTATAATTCCTACCGGGGCAAGGTTATACGATTGACAAAAATCACCCAATTTGACTATATAATTAACGGGTGCATATCCTGTTTCCCACCACACCCACACCTGCCTCGGAGGTCGGTTGAACCCTTATCTGAAACAATACCAGTGGTCCAATATCTTCGCAATGATTCACAACCTGGGGTTGGATCCCAAAATTTGCACCGCTGACTTTTACCATCGCCTTGTGGTCATTACGGGAGCAACTTCGGGGATTGGCTATGCCGCGGCAAGAAAATACGCTTCCCATGGGGCGGATTTGTTGCTCATCAATCGCAATGAACAGAAATCCGAAGAAGTCTGTGATGCCCTCCGGAAGGAATTTCAAACCAACTGCACCTATCTGCTGGCGGATTTTTCCAGGTTATCCGACGTGCATGCGGCGGCGAAACGCCTGGCTGCCCTGGACGGGAAGATTGACGTCCTCATCCATAACGCCGGACTGTACCTGACGAAAAAAACACGGACCGAAGACAACCTGGAAGCGGTTTTTCAGACCAATTACCTCAGCACCTTTATCCTGAATTATTCCCTGCTGGAAAAGCTGAAGGCGCAAACCAGCGGGCGGATCCTGTTTGTCAATTCCGAGGCGTACCGCTTTGCCGTGGCAGGGTTGCACCTGGATGATTTATCCTGGAACCGGCATCCTTATTCCGGTCTCAAAAGCTATGGCGCGGCAAAACTGGCGCAGCTGCTTTCAATGATCAAGTTAACTGAACTCTACCAGGGAACCGGCATCACCGTGAACGCCATGCACCCTGGCAATATCAAGACCAACAGCGGGCAAAACAACGGCTGGTTGTATAAAAAGCTCAAAAGCATCCTGGTGGATCGCTCGGCACGCCCGATGGACGTTGCCGCGGAGGCATTGTACTACCTGGGGGCTTCCCCCGAACTGGAGCATATTTCCGGCAAGTTCTTTAACCTCACCACGGTGGAGGAACCTGCCCCGCCGGCACTGGACCGAAGTGCGGCAGAAACCTTATGGAAAATCAGCATGGATTTAGGTGGTTTCTATGAAAAGTGATCAGAAAAGAGTTGTGATTGTCGGCGCCGGGATGGCAGGGTTAACTGCCGCAGCATATTTAACCCGGGCAAACTTCAACGTGACCCTGTTGGAAAAAAACGACCGGGTTGGCGGGCTGGTGGGGACATTTGAAAGCAACGGCTTTTCCTTTGATGCCGGTCCGAGGGCATTTGTGAATTCCGGGATTGTCAAACCGATTTTGAGGGAACTGGGAATCGAGTTTGATTTCCTGGACAATGTGATTACCCTTGGGGTTGAGGATCAATTGTTCCGCATTCACTCGATGGACGATTTGCAGGAATATCAACGCATCCTCGTGCACCTGTACCCGGAAAACCGGGCGGACATTGAGCAAATCACCGCCATCATCCGCCAGCTTTCGGAATATACCCGGGTGCTGTACGAATTTGACAATCCCAATTTTGTGGATTTGAAGAAAAACAGGCAGTTTGTCTTCAAAACCCTGATTCCCTGGACCTTCAAGCTGCTGCACGCGCTGCGGAAATTCAACCAGTACAACCAGCCGATGGAGGATTTCCTGAAACGGCTGACCGCCAATCCATCCCTGACGGACATCCTGATTCAACACTTTTTCCGAAAAACGCCCACCTACTTTGCGCTGGGGTACTTTTACGTCTACCTGGATTACTTCTATCCCAGGGGCGGAACCGGTGCATTGAGCAATCTCCTGGAGGAATATGTCCTTGCCCGGGGCGGGACAATCCAACTGAACACGAAGATTGCGGAAGTGATTCCATCGGAATCCAGGGTGGTTGATGCGGATGGACAGTCGCATCCCTACGACCACCTGGTCTGGGCGGCGGATTTGAAAACCCTCTACCGCTGCCTGAATTTGACCGGCTTGGATGCAGCCACCACCGCCAACATTGAAGCGGAGTCACAGCGCAAACAATCCGCCAGGGGTGCCGAATCCACCTTCCTGCTCTACCTTGCCGTCAACCGCCCGCCTGCCTTTTTTGAGCAACATGGGGGTGAGCACCTGTTCTACACGCCCTCCAGGCAGGGGCTGGGCGAGACGAACCAGGCGGAACGGCTGCGCCTGGTTGAGCATTTCGACCAGGTCTCCAAAGAGGAGGTCTTTGCCTGGCTGAAAAAATATCTCCAACGGAACACCTTTGAAATTTCCGTACCGGCGCTGCGCGATTCCACGCTGGCACCCGAAGGGCAGACCGGCTTGATGGTGAGCTGCCTGTTCGATTATTCCATTCTCAAGAATGTGGAGACCGCCGGTTGGTATGATGAGTTCAAGGCAGCCTTTGAAAGCCATGTCATTCGCATCCTGTCAGAATCCATTTATCCCAACCTTGCGGAAGACCTGCTGTTCCAGTTTTCCGCCACGCCGCTGACCATCCAGAAGGTTTCCGGCAGTTCCGAAGGGGCAATTACCGGCTGGTCGTTTGAAACCACCCCGCCGGTGGTGAATACCCTGAAGGATATCCCCAAATCCGTCCTGACGCCCATCCCCCACGTGGTCCAGGCGGGGCAGTGGGCGTATTCCCCTGCCGGGGTGCCGATTGCGATGCTGACGGGCTGGTATGCCAGCCAGAGCATCATCAAGCAGGCAAAGAAATAACCCGCGCCGCCTGGCGGACGGTTTTATGGGGTGGATGGTTCCTCCCCGATACCCGCGTTTGTGGAGATCAGCACATGATTGCAAAATTTGTCATCATCGCCTTCATCCTCCTGGAGGCATCCAACGTGCTTGCCTTGTACTTTGCCCCCGGGTCCAAAAGGGCGAATGCCGTGGGGGTGTTTTCCGCCTGGGAAAAATCGAAGCAATACCCGGAAATTCATGATTTTGTCAAATACCTGGTGTACTGGGTGGCGGGCGCCAAATTAATCTTCCTGTTCCTGCTGGGGGGGATTGCCCTGCTGGGCGACCTCAACCTGCAGCGGTTGAGCCTGCTGGCGCTGGCAGTAGCGACCCTGTCGTTTTTCTGGCGGTTATTCCCGCTGATTCGAAAAATGGACCGGGAGGGGCAAATTGCACCCCGGAATTACTCCAGGGTGCTGGGGGGGATGATTCTTTCGCTGGTGGGTTTGTTCCTGCTGGCGGCTTTGCTCTAATCTGCCTCCAGCGGGGGGATTGCGGTCGGCGCGTTGGGGTAGGGCACCGCGCCGCGTACCATGCGGTAGG
>JAGVUS010000217.1 GCA_019136175.1 Chloroflexota bacterium
CCGGGGCAGGTTTGGGAAGTACGGATATGTTGCCGGGCTATGGAAGGAAACCATCATCCAGAGTGCAGATCGGGTATTCCTGACAGCTGCCAGCGATACCCATTTGATGTGCAAGGGATACAAAAGCAATGACGGTGGGCGCACCTGGACAGCGGATGGACTATCGGAAAGCGGAACGGTATATGAGAAGGTTGCCCTTGCCCCTATGGTATGGGTGGCTTGCGCAAGTGATGGCAACGTGAAACTAACCACAGACTTTGGCACCACCTGGACAACGATTGAGAATATTGGATCTGCGGCATACAAGTTGAGGATTGCCAATGGCGGATAAGCCGTACTTGTTTGGCGTGGTGAAGCGCAAGCCAAAGAAGGCAGACACCACCACACCATATATCGAGCAGGAAGAACCAGGCTTGCAGGGAATATTGGGAAGCAGCCTGGAGGAACGAACCTATAACATGTTATTGAAGCTGGGATGGAAGCCCTGGCAGATTGAGATACAAACCCCCATCCTGGGCGGAAGGCAGACCAGGGGAGGCATGGTAGTGGACTTTGTGTTATTCAAACCGTCATCCTGTGCCATATCCTGCAAAGGTGGGTACTGGCACGAGAACGGGAATGAAGAAATTGTAGAAGATGCCGCACAGATGCAATACTTCAATGAATACGTGGTGATTTGGGATTATGAGGTACCGGATGACAAGCAGCTTGAAGCAGTAATGAGAAACCGGATAGGAGCAGCGTAATGATCCCGCTAGATGCACACCTGGAAAACTTGCGCAAGAAGTTTGAGAAACACGCCTGGCGGCACAAGGCGGGCGGACCTGACCCGCTTGACATTACCGGCGCAATTGGATCGTATGAATATAAAATCTACCTGCAATCGGCAGGGAATGAAACCGTAACAGCGTATGACGCAGACGCCACCGGGCTTGCTGCCGCGATTGCAGATGCCGGGGATGGAGATATTATCATCCTGCCAGCCGTGAGCATTGACGGAGATTTTACCGTGCCAGCAGGTGTAAGCCTGATAGGACTGGAGCGCAAGCGCACCGTCTTGACCGGACAAATTACCATTGGTGATGCAAGTGTACTGTATAACCTGACCGTAGAACGCAGCAAGGAAGGGGATGCAACCGGCGTGGTATGCGCAGCCAGCGCGGATGATGCCTATCTCCACAACGTCACAATCTCTGTAACAACCACATCAGGAAACGCCACCGGGGTATGGGTGGTCGGCGCGGGAACCTTGCGCCTGGCATATTGCAACATTACCGCAACGGCGGGCGGGGTTGGGCGGGCGGTGTATGTGCTGGGATTGGAGGAAGAAGGTGAATAAATATACCGGCACCTTCCCAAGTTATAACCTACCAACCACCGCAAGCGTGGACAGCTATTGGGCGCAAGCCAGCTGCAGCAACCTGACCCTACCCCTGACCGAAGCGGGCGGGGAAGGAAACTGCATGACCCTGGACGATAACGTGAGCGACAACATTTGGAGCTATGTCATCTATGACCTGGGCGGGTTGTATGCCCTGACCGGCTTTACGTGGTACCTGAAACCAAGAGGATTCAACAGGGCGTATATATCGGAAGATAAATCAACCTGGACGCTTGTTAGTGAGAAGTATGGGGATAGCACAGACGCATGGCAGACCAGGAGCGCGACGTTTGCGCAGACAAACGCCAGGTATGTGAAATTTATGGCGGAGCGGGGATACATAGGGGAACGCCCGCTATCCCTGGGATACTTTACCCTGACCGGGACCGTGACCGTAACCAGCAACGCCAATGCAGATATGTTGTACTGCGCCTTGAACGGATCGGATTATGATATTGCCAGTGGCGTATCGGGGGTAGTGGCGGTGTATGCCTGCCAGTATGACCCGGACAAAGTGACCGGCGGAACCGTGACCATGATGGATGGGGACCGGGCAGCGATTGACCACACCCACGATGCCGCAAACCTGGACGACCTGGCGGACGTGACCATTACCACACCAGCGGACGGGGAGCTAATCCGCTATGATGGCAGCGGATGGATCAACAACACCCTGGCGGAAGCAGGGATAGCAGCGGCAGGACACGACCACGACAGCGACTATGCGGAAATATCGCACCAACACACAGAAAGCGATATTACAGACCTTGACCATGATGCCGTAAAACTGCAAGGCAGAGCATTTGCAAGCACCGCGCCAACGGACGGGCAGGCAATCATTTGGGATGGTGGCAACACGACATGGAAACCGGGAACCGTGAGCGGAGGCGGAGCATTTACGGACCTGACCGATGTGCCAGCCGCATACACTGGGGATGGTGGGAAGTATGTAAAGGTAAATGCCGCAGAAGATGGCTTGGAGTTTGACACGCCAGCTGGCAGCGGGGACATGACAAAGGCGGTGTACGACACGAATAACGATGGCAGCGTGGACAAGGCGGATGCCATAGATGGTATAGCAGCCGCAGGCAATTCCAAATACTATGGCACGGACAGCAGCGGTACGGCGGGCTTCCATGACCTGCCGAGCGGGAGCGGCGGCGGTGATGATGATGCCATACATGACAATGTAGCGTCAGAAATACACGCTATTACAGAAAAGACGATCCCCACTGGAAACGATGAACTAATTATTGAGGACAGCGCGAACAGCTATAAAAAAAAGCGAGTGAAGAAAAGCAGCCTATGGGGTGGGGGCTTTGGGGAAGCGGACTGGACGATCCCAACGACCAGCACATTTGCAGTTACACGAAGCGGTAACGGCGGGGTGGGAACCATCACTAACCTATCCAACGGCTTGGGGGTGCGCCTTGCATCCACCATCCCATCCGGCAACACTAATTCGCTGACCTATGCGGCGGTAGCGGTATCCGTTGGCGCAGCCGGATGGAGGACAACCATACGAATGAGAAGGCACGTGCCATTAATGGATTGGTTGATGGCGGGCATCATTATGCGGGACAGCGTAAGTGGAAAGAGCGTAACCTATGCGCTGGGATCAGATGCGACTATTGGTATTAACCGCCAGCAATTTGCAAACGATGATACATGGAACAAAATTACAGCTGTAGAAAGATGGTACCTGCTGGATGTGTGGTTGAGGGTTCTGGACGATTTAACAAATTGGTATTTATATGTATCCATTGATGGCAATACCTGGTACCAGGCGTACCAGGAAACAAGAAACACCTACCTGGGAACTGTACCAACCCACGTTGGCATTTTCTTAAATCCGAACTGTAATGGTGGTACAGGGGCAGTCCACAGAACAGGAACGCCAGTGGCGGTTGATTTTCATTCATTCTTATTTGAGAGTTTAGCTTCTTAAGGAGGAACAATGAGGGTCTGGATTGCAGATATGTA
>JAGVUS010000249.1 GCA_019136175.1 Chloroflexota bacterium
CAACCAGCAGGGGCTGCATGCGCCGTGGGAGTTCAACGAGTGGATGCACGGGGAAAGCGGTCACCCCATGGGCTACGCCCACCAGGCATGGTCGGCTGCCATGTTCCTCTATGCTGAACATGCCGTTGCCACCGGAAAGCTGCCATTGTTTGATACGCTGCTGGCAGCCAAACCGGCTTCGGCAGTTGCGGCGGAAGAAAACCAACCCTATACCCATCCGGGTGGCGGTGTGGTGGGATAACCCAAACAAGAATACCTGCATCCTGCACTCATCAACCAGTTCAAGGGGGGATTGACTCCGGGATTGGTTTGTGCTATTGTATGATCAAACAATATGTCGCACGACGACATATCCCCGATCCCGTTTCCCTCATCATATGAACCAAAATCCAGCCCCACCCTCAAATCTGTTCAGCATCTCAGCGGCAGGCGGGTGCAGCTCAGCACCGGGACACTCTACGGGGCATTGAAGCGGATGATGGACCAGGATTGGATTGCCCGCGTGGACGATCCCCAGCCCAACCTGACCGGGCGCGAACGCAAAGCCTACGTCCTGACGCCGCTGGGACGCAACATTCTCAAGCTGGAAACCTCCCGGCTGCAACAACTGCTGGATGCCGCCCACCGGCACCCCCTGGCGGAGCAGGCATGAATGCCGTCCGGCTGGCTGCCCGCCTGTATGCCGCCTTCCTGCACCTCTATCCGGCAGATTTCCGCACCATGCTGGGTGATGAAATGCTGGAGGTGTTCACAAAAACCCTGGAGGATTCTGCCCGGCAGGGATGGACAGGATTCCTTCAAGTTTGCTGGCGGGAGCTGCGCGACCTGCCGGGTGCACTGGCAGCCGCCCACCGCCCGCATCCCATCCCGGGAGAGTGGATCATGAAACCCAACCGTTCATTTTGGGGCAGCAGCAGCCAACCGCCCGACACCTTTTCCCCCCGCCCCTGGCGCGAGGTCTGGCTGGCTGGCTTGTTTTTTGCCGGTTATTTCCTGGCAGCCCTGCTGGATGATTCCTCACGATCCGGGGCAATTCCACGGATCATCCCGGATATTGCATCCACCCTGTTCCTGTTATTCTGCCTTGGGGTTCTCCTCTGGTCTTCCTTTCATGCTTTTCCAGACTGGTCCCTGCTCTACCTTGGGCTTGGCTTTGCCGCTGCGGCTTTGCTGGTATTGTTTGCAATTTTTCCCCTGCCAGCCAATATCTGGATTGCAATCACTTATTTCCTCATCCCGGCAATGCTGATTGCCGCTGCCAGGGGAATCAAGCCGCTACGGTCCCTGTGGATGAATACCTGGCAGGACCCAACCCGGCTGGGATTCCTGTACCTGGGAGTGATGGTATTTTCCTACAACTTCATCACCGAAGATGTACCCGGAAGTGCCATCCATCGGTTGTTTTACGTGTTGACCCTCCTGCCCGTGGCGGTTGCCTACCTGCGCTGCCGCAGAACCTGGCAGCGGGCGATCCTCCTGCCGCTGGGTTTCCTTGCCAGCTGGATTGCACAAACCCTGATGGATCCCAGCCTCTTCCTTAAACCATTTGCCTATGCCTGGCGGCATGGATTGGGAACACAAACCGTGGTGGGATTACTGATCCTGCTCTGGTTCTGCCTGCCCGGCATCCTGATCCTGCTGCGCCGGAGGTTTGGGGCGCATCCTGCGCCTGCCTGAGTTATCCCCAGCGGATGTTGATATCCGCCTGGTGGTGGAAAGCTCCCCGAAAGCGATATACACCGGGCTGAATTTTTTCCCACACAAGGGGGGCATCATTCAAAAACGCGGTTTGTGGCGTCTCTGGCAGGAGGAGATCAAAGATTCCTTCCGCCTGGCGCGGCAATGCCAGGCGCAGGGATAGTCCAGCAGGCTGCGGCTGCCAGTTCACCAATTCCATTCCCTGTGAGAAGTGGAAATTCCCGCCCAGGTAGAGGGGAGCACCCCGGCTGGCGGATCGGACTGCCATCACCCGCACACCATGCGGCGGCAGGCTGGCAGGCGTCCAGGCTGCCCGGGCAGGCAGGAGCATCACCTGACCATCCCAGAAGGAACGGAGCCAATAGTCTCCCTCCGGCAGACGCATGGTTGCGGCATCAAGCGGGCAGGTTTGCGGCTGGTCACTGAAATTAAACCAGCCAACCAGGGACCAGTCTCCCCCGGCACCCGCCAGGTCCACCCGGACAAGGTGGGGAATAAAACCATCCGCCCAATCCAGCAAAGCCGCACGAACCCCAATGGGGGGGAGGAGTTGCTGCACCAGCCGCACCCGATCCGGCGGCAGGGCAGTCATATCATCGGAAACAAGCGTCATACCGCCGCACAGGGCGATGGCACTGGCAAGCGATTGAAGTTCGGCTTCCGTCAGGCTGGTTGTCGGGCGAGCCATCAGGCAGTCGGGGTCGTTGATCCACCAAACTCCCTGCTGGGGAGCGCGCAGCAGGATGTTTTGCAGCGCCCCGCGCACCGATGGATATTGATGTTCTTCCCGAATCAATAGAGAAAGAGCGCCCCGTTCCGGGTACCATGAAGGGCTGACATCCGCGCCAATCCGCATGGCATCCACCAGACCCAGCCCGGCACCCAGCGGCAGACCGCAGCCCAGCAGCAGCGTTTCGCTGCTAACAGCAGCACGGATCGCCTGCATGCCCCGGTACAGCGTCTGCGCCCGGTTCAGGGTGGGGTTGTGCCGGATACCCGGCAGGGCAGCCGCATACAGAAAATCCAGTTTCAGGTAAGGGTAACCCCATTCATGGGCGGCAGTGGAAACCACGCCCACGGCATGTTCAAGCGCATCCGGTCGGGTGATATCGAGAGCAGTGGCAATCCGGTCCCAGCCAAAACCAGCATTGACCGGTGTGCCAGCCCGGTTGCGCAGGAGATACTCGGGGTGTTCATGCGCCAGGCGGGACCGGCGGTCAATGATAAAAGGAGCCAGCCAGATGCCCGGTAAAAAACCTTCCCGGCGGATTTCTTCCGCCAGGGGTGCCATCCCATCCGGAAAACCGGGGCGGAAGGTGTACCAGTCACCCACCTGGGTTTCAAAACCATCATCAATTTGAACCAGGTCGAGCGGATAGACATCCTTCAACCGGGCAGCCACCTGCAGGTTGGAACGAATATCTCCGGCGGTAATTTTCTGAAAATAGTGATACCACGAGCACCAGCCGGAAAGCGTGGGGTTGGCAGGCAGGTGCACCTCATTTTCCGCGGCAGCCGCCTGCAGGTAGGAATCCAGGGGTTGGAGGTCATCCAACAAGATGGGACAGGCAGCCGCCCAATCCGTAATAATGGTCTGTCCCGGATCCAGCCGGGCACCATCGCCGCTGGCAAAAAGGTGCAGCCGGGCGGGATGGCGAAGGTCAGCTACCAGGGTGCCAAAATGCTGCCGCTGGGAGAGGAAACCCAGCAGCCAGCCAGTCCGGGATTGCCGGTCCACCACCGCACCAAAGAACTCACTGCTGAAGACCCCCCGGCGCCTGGGGACAGGGGTGGATGCGTTCCAGATCATGGGATTCTGCAGAACGCCAAGCACCGAGCGCTGCTGCAAGTCATTGACAGTATAGACCGCCGTCCGCGACCACGATTGCCAGCCATTGGAATAAAACGCCAGGTCTCGCCCGGCATGATCCCCACGTTTTCCATCACCAGCCGCCAGAGGAGCAGCGGCTGGTCAGGGTGAACCGCGGTTTCCAGCCGCAGGGCAATTCCATGGACATCCTCAGCCTGGCAGTACGCCGCGCCTTCCAGGCAGCCGTGCGGTGAGGTCAAATCGCTCCATGGCTGCTCTTCTGCTGGATGATCCAGCACCAGGCTCACCCGCCGTCCATTCCGCCGGTATTCCAGACGGATGGCACCCTCCAGGCAGGCTTGATCCCAACAGAGGCGTACCGTACCACGATGCAGGGAGATTTCCTTTGTCATTGATCCCTCCAGCGGGAGTCTGGATATTGAAATGGTC
>JAGVUS010000382.1 GCA_019136175.1 Chloroflexota bacterium
CACCTTCGCCTGGCAATTCAAGGGCTGGCTCTGCTTCCAATGAGGGTTGGGTTTCATCTGCATCACGAATCCAGGCAGGAACTTCTTCTCCCGAAATTGGTTCCATGGCTTCGACTGGTTCTGCTTCACTGCCGGATGGACTGCTTTCCAGCCTGCTGATCCAATCGGGGGTTTCACCCGCGGCAAGCGGTTCCTCCGTAGGAATTTCTGCAGCCTGTTCTTCTGCCGGGGTCTCTGGTTGGAACTGGCTTAACCAGTCGGAGGTTTCACCTTCGGCAAGCGGTTCCTCCACAGGAATTTCCGCAGCCGGTTCTTCCTCCGCCGGTATCTGCGGTTGGAACTGGCTTAACCAGTCGGGGGTTTCACCTTCGGCAAGCGGTTCTTCTGTTGGGATTTCCGCAACCGGTTCTTCTGCCGGGGTCTCTGGTTGGAACTGGCTTAACCAGTCGGGGGTTTCACCTGCGGCAAGCGTTTCCTCCGCAGGAATTTCTGCAGCCGGTTCTTCTGCCGGGGTCTCTGGTTGGAACTGGCTTAACCAGTCGGGGGTTTCACCTGCGGCAAGCGGTTCCTCCGCCGGAATTTCCGCAGCCGGTTCTTCTTCTGCCGGGATCTGCGGCTGGAACTGGCTTAACCAATCGGGGGTTTCACCCGTGGCAAGCGGTTCCTCCGCAGGAATTTCTGCAGCCGGTTCTTCTGCCGGGGTCTCTGGTTGGAACTGGCTTAACCAGTCGGGGGTTTCACCTTCGGCAAGCGGTTCCTCCGCCGGAATTTCTGCAGCCGGTTCTTCCTCGGCGGGGGTTTCCCCGTCCAGGTGACTGAGCCAGTCTGTTAAATCGGAAACAGGCTGCACTTCCTCTGCACCCGGCTCGGTAACTTCGGGTTCCAACCCCACGGGGGGTTCAGCCTGCCCGGAGTCTTCATCCCGGAGCTGTTTCAACCAGTCGGTGACATCATCCGCCCGTGCAACGGGCATTTCCCCGGCTTCGCCGCCGGGGGTTTCCTCACCGCCCGCCGGGATGGCGGAATCATCCGGAGACAGGCGGCTCAACCAGTCTGCATCATCACGATCTGCCGGTTCTTCAGCAGGAGCGGTTCCTGATAACTCCTGCAGCCAATCGGCTGTGTCGTCGGCTTCTTCACCCGCGGGGACCTGGTCCTGGTCTTGTTTTGCGCGGTCACGGATTTTTGCCAGCCAATCGGGGACTTCTTCGGCAGGTTCAGCATCAGCCGGGGTTGCAGATTCACCGCGCAGTTCCTTCAGCCAGTCTGGCAAATCTTCAGCGGGTTCCCCGGAGATTTCCAGGGGGGACCCGCAAATCGGGCAAGCCTCAGCATCGGGAGGTACGGGAGAACCACAAATGGGACAACGGTTATCAGCCATGGGATTATCCACTGTAAGGTCGGTCGGCTGCCAGCAGGACTCGCAGACCGGTGGTCAGGCTGCCCAGGGCAATGCCCAGCAAAATACCGCGGGCACCTGCAACGGGTAGTCGCTGTAAAAACGCGGTCACTTCCCGGATGAGTGGAAGAGAATTTCCCACCGAGAGCAATCCGCTAAATAGGATGAGAAAAACCACAGCCGAGATGGCAAAAATGACCGCCAAAACGCCGCTGCGCCGTTGGAACAGGCGCAGGCTGGCATATGCCAGGCTGAGGGCAAGGATCGCCATCAGGCTGGCTTCAATCGGCATTTGAATGGATGTCACCACCCGCTGGTACTGGGGATCGGTGGATCCAAAAATCAAGCCGATGACCAGGGTCATCACAAACCCGATGATCAAAAACAGGCTGTAATAATCCCGGCGCTTGGGTGCAGCCAGCCGCCGGAAGTGGACAAAGAACAGGTTGAAAATGGCAACCAGGAGCGCCACGCTGGAAAGGATGACTGCCCAATCCAGGAGCAGGGAACGGGCATTTTGCAGGATGGGAATGGGCATGAAATATCCCAAAAGGATGACCAGACCAACACCGATGGCTACTGCAGTGGCGAAGGGCGCTCTCATAACACACCTGCCAGGGAGAGAATGACCAAAATAAGGATGGCTGCAATGACACCCAGGCGCAGCAGATCGTGCACCCGCAGGCTGGCAGTGTGCTGCGGACCGGCGAGCAGGTAGGCGGAAACAGCAAACAGTTCCTCGCCAATCAACGGTTCCTGGGCGGTGGCATACAACACTGCCTGGGCGGTCAGCGAATCACTGGCTGCCAGGGTAAACTGCTCCTTCTGGTTGGCAGCCTCTGCCAGCAGGGCGATTTCGGAACCGAAATTACCCAGCAAAACATGGGCGGACACATGTTCCCCGTGAACGAGGGGAAGCATGCCTGCCAGGAAGGATAGCGGGGTTGCGCCTGCCAGGCGTCCCCGGTCGGGGTCATGCAGTTCGGGGGAATTGCTCAGGCGATAGGCGGACCGCATGGCGTCCTGGCTTAAGATTGCCAGTGCGCCGTCTCCGCTGGAGGCAATGGGCGGACGGTCGCTCAGCGAACTCATCCGGGCAATCCGTTCCAGTGCAGCCAGGGCTGCCAGGCTGGATGCACCGGCGGGATTGACCAGGCTGGCTTTTCCCAGGGAAATGTGCAGGCGGTTGCCCTGTTCCACCGACAAGCCAATTGCCCGGCGCAACCGTTGAAATCCGGGCATGGGGCGAAATCCTCGTAAAAAGCGACCGGGTTTATCCAGCAGCCAGAAATAGAGAATTAAGCCTGCGCTGATTAAAATGATGATCAGACCAAAAAGTTGACCCAGATTCACTCGGTTGCCTCCTCACGCAGGAAGGTTGCAAAGGTGCGTGCCTGTTCGGGATCTTCCAGCAGGTTTGCCAGTGCCATCCAGGGTTCCGGCTGTTTCCTGCCCAGCAGCGGCTGACCTGCAATCAACAATTGGGCGGCAACGATATTCAAAGGACCTCCGGTTTCCAGAAGGGCGGCAGCCACACCTTTCAGTCCCCATCGTTGCAAAAATTGTGCCCAGCTTGCCCAGTGCGGGTGCGCTTGCATGGTTTCAGTATAGCACATTTTTCTCTCTATTAAAATAACGAAAACTGGTCATTCGCTTGATGGCATGGATGCCCAGAGGGTGTTTCCTGAAACTGTGTGGGCATGGGCGGCAATGGCTGTTTCCATCTCCTCCCGCGAAATCCAGAAAGAGGAAAGCTGTGACGAATGTGCCGCAATTGCAGCCTGCCATGCCCGAATTCCGGCATCGGATAAGGGGATCAGTTCCGGCTCCCAACCGGGTTGGATCCATTGCTGCAGATCATCGGTTTCCTCGGAGTAGGGATAATCTGCATAGTAGCGCAGGGGTCGGTGCAGTGCTTCGGCTGCAGCGCGGGTCAGTTGATGGTCCCGGTGG
>JAGVUS010000379.1 GCA_019136175.1 Chloroflexota bacterium
ACGGCAGCCATCACCCTGGCGCGGCAGATGGACCAGGACCAGATCGTGGTCGTCCAGGAAACCGAGTACACCGGGGCAGGCAAGCACCAGAACGCCCAGCTCAGCTTTGCCCGTGAAAACGGCATTGAAGTCCGCCGTGGCAACCCCGAAGAAAACGTGCCCGGCAAAACCATTGTCATCCCGGAACGGCTCGACCAGGTCTGGGGCAAGCCGCAGGACATGACCCGCCTGCGGATGTCTTACCTGAAAAACGCCGCCCGAAACCACCCGCTGGAATCCTGGGATGAAGTTGACATCCGCTTCATTGCCGAAGATTTGAAGACCAGCCCGGAGTGGGTCCGCCAGCAGATGACCGGGTTGGAGATCTAGCAGAACAGGACCCGTTGTTCGTGGAATTCATGGAACAGGAAAGGAAGAAACGTTGATGACTGAAGATCGCATCGCCCGGTTTGAAAAACGCCGGGAGGAATACCGGAAACTGTCGGATGAACAGCTCAAGGCTCGCTTTTGGGACCTGTGCAATGAACTGATGGCGCCGGTTGTGGACCTGGCGCGCACCCACACATCCCCCTCCATTGAGCGCTCCATCCTGCTGCGCATGGGCATTGACAGCCTCACTGCCCATGGCGTGGTGGACCGCATTTACCAGGCTGGTTTGCTGGGCAAGGGAGCCGGGCATGTGTTGTTGAAACTGGCTGAAAAGCGGGGTTGCGATGTCCGGGCTGCCGCCGCTGCCATCATGGAAGACCAGGATGTTCTTGCCGGGCTCTTCGGGGAGGTGCGGAAATGACAACCCCCGTGCCGCTTGACCCCCAAAAGAAGATGGATGTGGATGAGATCCTGCAGGACCTCGAAACCTATCGTCCCCGGCGCAAGGGCTGGGTATGGCGCAAAAAACCGGCGGGAGGCATCCGCATGGGACCCTTCCACTACCGGGACATGTCCGAACCGTTGAAGAACAGCATCGGACTGCCGGCATCCAAGTACTTTGACCATATTGACCCGCAGCCTGCCCCTGTCGTCACCACCGAAATTGCCTCGGGGCGTTTTGAGGATGACCTGCGCCGCATGCGCATGGCAGCCTGGCACGGCGCCGATCACCTGATGGTGATTCGCACCACCGGTCAGAGCCACATTGACGGTCTGATGGAAGGCACCCCCGAAGGCGTGGGCGGCGTTCCCATCACCCGCAAGCAGATCCGCGCCAGCCGCAAAGCCTGCGACTTAATCGAAGAGGAAGTGGGTCGCCCGATCAACTTCCACAGCTATGTGTCCGGTGTGGCTGGTCCCGAAGTGGCAGTGCTGTTCGCCGAGGAAGGCGTGAACGGCGCTCACCAGGACCCGCAGTACAACGTGCTGTACCGCAACATCAACATGTACCGCTCCTTTGTGGATGCAGCGGAAGCCAAGCGCGTCATGGCATCGGCAGATATCTTCCAGATTGACGGCGCCCATAATGCCAACGCCACCGCCAAAGCCGGTTGGCTGGTGATGCCCGAACTGCTTGTGCAGCACGGCATCAACTGCGCCTACTCGCTTGCCGCAGGCATGCCCAGGGAACTGATTGGTCTTTCCACCGTCCCCCCGAATGCCCCCCCGGCGCCCAAGCTGTGGTACGACCTGCCCTATGCGGTTGCCCTGCGCGATTTCTTCTCCGATTTCAAAATGCGCGCCCAACAAAACACGCGCTACATCGAATCGGACATCGAGGAAGCCATCCGCACCCACACTGTTGATACGCTCATCTCCATGCTGACCAGCGCCGACATCCAGAGCACCATCACCCCCGACGAGGGGCGCAATGTGCCCTGGCATTACAACAACATCCGCGGCGTCCAGACGGTCAAGCAGACCTGGGCTGCACTCGATGGCATCAAGGAAATGCTCAGCCTCCGGATGGATGGTCCACTGGGTGAAATGGTGCGCGATATCAAGGAACGCGCCGTTGCCTTCCTGGAGGAAGTGCTGGAGGTTGGCGGATACTTTGCGGCAGTGGAACAGGGCTTCTTCGTGGACTCCGCCATGTACCCCGAGCGCAGCGGCGATGGGATTGCCCGCAACGGTCAGGGCGGCGTGGGAGCCGACAGCATTGTGCCGCGCGATCCCGATTATATGGCTCCGGTTTGCGCCCACTTTGGCGAAAATCACCTGCCCGAAGGACTGGACAAACCCTGCGACCCGATTGGCGGCTGCACGCTCTGCAAGCCGGAAAAGATCGTCTATATTGACGAACTGGACCCGGAAGACAGCGCCAACAGGCGGCTGGAAAAGACCCTGCCCTACCGCAAGGGCAACCTGATTCGCCCCGAGGTGGAATGGGCGGGGGATGGAATGGTCCTGCTGCAGCTTGCCATTCCCGAGAGCGAACCCTATGCCCGTGAGGCTGCCCTGGAAATTGCCCGCCGGATGGGGCTGGAGGATCCCCAGGTGATCAACCTGATGGTGCTGCACCCCGCCGAGGGCTGCTTCCTGGAAGTGAAGGGTAGGGTGACCTTTGACGTGGACCGCACTACCCTGAAGATTCCCCCCAAGGTGGAACTGCTGCCCGAGGACGAACTGCGCGAGGAAGTGAAGAAGATTGGCTTGCGGGTTGTGGCTGCCACGGTTGGCGAGGATGAACACAGCGTTGGCTTGCGCGAAATCCTGGATATCAAGCATGGCGGCATTGAAAAATACGGTGTTAAGTACCACTACCTGGGCACCTCCGTTCCCATCAGCAAGCTGGTGGATGCAGCCATCGAAACCGGTGCGCACGCCATCCTGATCTCCACCATCATCAGCCATAATGATATTCACCGCATGCAGATGCGGAAACTGGCTGAACTCTGCCAGGAGAAGGGCATCCGCGACCGCATCATCCTCATTGCCGGTGGAACCCAGGTGACACCCGACATGGCAGCGGAAACCGGGCTGGATGCCACCTTCGGTCGCGGAACCAAGGGGCACCACGTGGTGGATGCCATGATCAAGACGCTTCGCGCGCGCGGCCAGCTTTAAGTTAACCAGAGGAACCGTGGACCTGAACCGGAATATCCTGACAATTGAAGTGGGTTCGACCATCACCAAGGTCAATGGATTCCGCCTGCTTCCGCAGGGTGTCTTTCAACACCTGGGGCAGGGAATTGCTGCAACCACAATTGCCGCCGGAGATGTTGGCGTGGGCGTGGACCAGGCAATGGCAGATTTTCGAGCCAGCGCCGGTAACGCCTTCCAGGATCCCCAAATTTATATCAACAGTTCGGCGGCGGGCGGCTTGCGCATGACGGTCCACGGTCTCACCCAGAACATGACTGCCAGGGCAGCCCGCGAGGCTGCCCTGGGAGCGGGCGCCATCATCAAGATGGTCACGGCGCGAAAAGGAGATTGTCCTCCACAACGCCCGGATGCTGGCTTCGCTGGGCATCCATGCGCCCGTGATCTATGCCGGAAACACCGCCATTCGCACGCCAATTGGCAGGATTTTTGAAGCCGCCGGGGTGGAAACCATGCTGGCGGAGAATGTCTTCCCGGATGTGGATGTCCTCAACGTGGAACCGGTGCGGCGGTTGATCCACGAGGTCTTTAACCGCCACATCATCCACGCCCCCGGGATGAGCCGGTTGGGCGAACTGGCGTCCGGGCAAATTCTGCCGACCCCCGGTGCGGTGCTGCGCGGGGCGGAGCTGTTTGCAGGGGTGCTGGGCGATTGCCTGGTCTTTGATGTGGGCGGCGCAACCACCGATGTCCACAGCGTCACCGAAGGCAGCCTGGAATGGGCTGGCAGGATGACCGAACCCGAGCCGCACGCCAAGCGCACGGTGGAGGGCGACCTGGGCGTCTACATCAACGCCCGCAACATCATCTCCCTGGCAAACGACCCGGAATGGGAGGGACGCATGGCGGATCTGCAGGCAATTCCGGCAACCGACCGGGAGATGGAACTGACCCGCTGGCTGTGCACGCGGGCGGTGGAAACCGCCATCCGGCGGCATGCCGGGGTGGTGACGGATTTGTACACGCCCACCGGCAGGCGCCAGGTTGTGAAAGGCAAGGACCTGACCGCCGTCCGCTGGCTGATTGGAACCGGGGGTGCGTTGACGCGCATCCCCGGCGGCGATGGCATCCTGCGCAGCATCTGCAAGGGACCCGGCAGTTACCTCCTGCCGCCCCCGGAAGCCAGCATCCTGATTGACCGTGAGTACCGCTTCTCGGCGCTGGGCACCCTGGCGCAGGATTACCCCGCTGCCGTGCAGAACACCTTTAAGGCATGGGTGGAAAGCGAAGTCAAACACTAACGAAAGGGCATCCATGTACACAAAGACCCCCCGCCTGGAAATTTACCCCGACCGAATTGCTGCCAACGCCCGCAGCGTCCTGCAGATGTGCCATGCCCATGGCGCCCGCGTGGCGTGCGTCACCAAGGTGCTGTGCGCCCATCCGGCGGTTCAACAGGCACTGGTGGACGCGGGTGCGGATATGCTGGCGGATTCCCGGATCCAGAATCTGCAGGCAATTGGCGAAAACCAGCCCGGCATTCCCCGGCTGCTGCTGCGCCTGCCTGCCGTGGGTTCGGCGGAGGATGCCGTGCTGCATGCCGAATACTCGCTGAACTCATCCCTGCAAACACTGGCGGCAATTTCCCGGGCTGCCGG